>JAVHYH010000288.1 GCA_031119155.1 Brevundimonas sp. | reverse complement strand
GCATCTCATCATACCAGGTGGCGTCCCAGGATTCTTCCTCGGACGCCTCACGCCCCGGCGGTGGCACGTCGATCCGGTCGATCGCGCGCAGGCCGCCCCCGGCGATGGAGAAGGTGAACAGCCGTCCCCTTCGCAGCACCACCAGATGATCGCCCGACGCCTTGACGATCCCGCCCTCATCGACACCGACCTCCTGGGTGTTGGTGATGCTTTCGGTCGCCTGTTCAAGAGGAACGATCATCGCCGAAACGGCCTCGTCGCTGTAGCGCATCGCCGCCAGCCGGCGTCGCGCCTCGACCACCGCCCGGCGCTCCGTCATGAATCGGTGAAAGGCTTCTTCGGAACCGAAGCTTGGCAAGCCTTCGGCGGACGGCGCTGCAACGGGTTTGAACGGCCTTGCGGTGACCAGCCCCGCCGCGCCGCCCGAGAGAACCGCCGCCAGCATCGCCAGCGGCAAGCCATGGCGTATCAACCGATCCCGCATCCGCACGTCCCCTCAAACGTCATTCGCTGACCTATGAGCGCCCGGGATAATGGCAAAGCTGAGGTCGGAACCCGCCCGGATTGGCGCCGCCGTGATCGCAGAAGGGGCGGAGCCTCCTGGCCCCGCCCCTCCCCGGTCAGTCCTTGATCTCGGCCGTACAGGGCCGGTCGTCGGGGCCGGCGGCGCCGTCGCAGCGGCGCAGGGCCAGCAGGGTCTCTTCCGTCTCCGTCAAACGGTTCAGCCCGTCGGCGCCGCGCGTCAGGGTGAAGGCGTCGTACAGGCGGCCCGTGGCGGTGAAGGCGCGGAACGACAGGCGGTCGGCGTCCACATCGATCAGTTGGTACAGCTCGGTGTTCTCGGCGGCGCGGACCGGCTGGCTGTCGGCGCGGTCGTTGAGGCCGTACATCTTGGAGCCCGTGACCGAGACCACATAGACGGGGCCCTGCGGACGGCCCGCGTCGCTGTTCGCGCGCGAGGCCTCGGCGCCGGCGGGGTCAGAGACCCGGCCATAGCAGTGGTCATGGCCCTGCAGCACCAGATCGATGCGGCGGGCGTCGAAGATCGGCTTCCACGCCGCCTTCAGCGCCTCGGTGTCTTCCGGGCGGGCGCAGGTGTAGATCGGCTGGTGGAACAGGGCGATGTTCCAGCGCGCGGTGCTGCTGGCCAGCGTCTCGTCCAGCCAGCGGGTCTGGCTTTCGCCGGCGCCGAGATCCAGAGCCGCCGTGCCGTCCAGCACGATGAAGCGGACGCCCTGATAGTCGACGAAATAGCTGGTCTGCTCGGCGCCTTGCGCCCCGTTCTGCGGCAGGGCGAACTGCAGCGGCCAGTGCGGTCCGAGGACGCGCGATTCCGTGCCGTCCGCCAGGATGTGATCGACGTATTCGTGGTTGCCCGAGGCCGGGATCTGCGGGGCCATGGCGAAGGCGCGGCCGCCGGCCTCGGTCCATTCGCCCCACTCGTCGTCATGCACCTTGCTCTCGCGCTGGGCGACCAGATCGCCCGCATGCACCACCAGCGCCGCCGGTCCGGCTTCGCGCAGGGCCGAGCGGATGACCCGCGAGCCGATCTCAAGGATGTCGTTCTGGGTGTCGCCCAGATAGATGAAGCGGAAGGGCGCGAAGCCTTCGGCGGCGGTCTGGAACGGCAGCCACTCGCTCCAGCCGTCGGCGGCGCGGACGCGATAGACATAGCGGGTCGCCGGGGTCAGCCCCTCGAACCGCACCTGATGATACAGGGCCTCGCCGTTCTCGTTCGAGATGGGGGCGGTCGCGCCGGTGATGGTGCGGGCCGCGAAGCCCAGCAGCGGGCCGTCGATCTCTTCGGCGATCTGGGCCTCGGCGGTCGTCTGGCGAACGTCCGTGCGCCAGGCCACGCCCGCGCCGCGCGCCGCATCGGCGGCGGGGGTCAGCACGATCCGGTCGGCCCAGCCCTTGGCGGCCCAGCGGCCGTTCGGCGCATGGGCGGGCGGCGGCAGCGGATCGGGGTCCGGCGCGCCGGGCACTTGGGCGAGGGCCGGCGCCGCGCTGAACAGCATGGCGGCCGCGAGGGCGGCGATCGACAACTTCATGGAGAGCTTCCCCGACTCTGATCCTGAAGGCGCGGACCTAGCGGGAATTTGCGACGGTTTTGTCCGGGTCGGGACCCCCTGCGACAATCCAGCTAGAACAGCACCGCCGGGTTCATGATCCTGAGCGGATCAATGGCCGCCCGCACCGCCTGCATGGTGGCGACCTCCAGAGGGGTCTTGTAACGCCGCGCCTCCTCGGTCTTCAGCCGCCCCAGACCGTGCTCGGCCGAGATGGAGCCGTTGTAGCGGGCGACCACGTCGTGAACGACCTCCGAGCCCTGCATCCAGCGGCCGATGAAGGCGGCGTGCTCCACGCCCGGCGGACACAGGATGTCGTAGTGCATATTGCCGTCGCCGACGTGGCCGAAGGCGCTGATCCGCGCGCCCGGCTCGAACCGCTCCACCGCCGCCGAGGCCTCGTCGAGGAAGTCGGCGATGCGCGAGACCGGCACCGAGACGTCGTGCTTCCAGCCGCCGCCCTCGGGCTTCTGGGCCGCCGACTGCTCCTCGCGCACCTTCCAGAAGGCGGCGCGCTGGGCGTCATTCTGGGCGATGGCGGCGTCGATGATCAGTCCGGCCTCGAAGGCGTCGCCCAGCAGCCGTTCCAGCGCTGCATCCGCCGCCCCCGGCTCGCCGGAGGCCAGTTCGATCAGCACATACCAGGGCGGCGTCGTGTCCAGCGGCTCGCGGGTGTCGGGGATGTGCTTCAGGGCGAACTCGACCCCGATCCGCTTCATCAGCTCGAAGGCCTCGACGCCCCCGCCCGTCTCGGCCTTGGCCCGGGCCAGCAGTTCGATGGCCGCGTGCGCGCTGTCCAGCCCCACCACCGCCGTCGCCCGCGACCGCATGATCGGGAACAGCTTCAGCGTCGCCGCCGTCACCACCCCCAGCGTCCCCTCGGCCCCGATCAGAAGCTGTTTGAGGTCATAGCCGGTGTTGTCCTTGCGCAGGCGTTTCAGCCCATCCCACACCTCGCCATTGGGCAGAACGGCCTCGAGGCCGAGGACCAGGGCGCGCATGGTCCCGTAGCGCAGCACCTGGGTCCCGCCTGCGTTGGTCGAGATCAGGCCGCCGATGGTCGCCGTGCCTTCGGAGGCGAGGCTCAGCGGGAAACGGCGCCCGGCGGCCTCGGCCGCTTCCTGCACCGCCTGCAGGGTGGCGCCGGCCTCGACGACGATGGCGTCGTCATCGACGTCGATGTCGCGGATCGCGCGGATCCGCTCGGTGGACAACAGGATTTCGCCCTGCGGAATC
>JAVHYH010000287.1 GCA_031119155.1 Brevundimonas sp. | reverse complement strand
CGCCTTCGCCACCGGCGACGGCGCCGGTCAGGGCGGCCCGACGATCGGCTTCACCGGTGATACGGACGTCGCTGAAGTCTTCGGCGAAATCCAGATCCCGCTGGCTGATGACCAGCCGTGGGCCTATTCGGCCTCGATCGACGCCGCCTACCGTCGTTCGGAGTACGAAAGCTTCGGCGCCGACACCTACAAGGTCGGTGTGGACTACGCCCCGGTCGAGGACATCCGCTTCCGCGCCAGCTATTCGCGCGCCGTGCGGGCTCCGAACGTGATCGAACTGTTCACCGCCCAAGGCCTGAACCTGTTCGACATGGACTACGATCCCTGCGACTCGACCGAACGTCCGACCGCTGACGGTCCGGTTCCGGCCTCCTGCGTCGGCACCAACCCCTGGCAAGTCACCGCCGCCCAACGCGACAGCGGCATCCTGACCAGCCAGGCCGGTCAGTACAACTTCCTGCAAGGCGGCAACCCCGACCTGGCGCCGGAAGAAGCCGACACCTACACCTTCGGCTTCGTGGTCACGCCGAGCTTCGCGCCGCGCCTGAACTTCTCGGTCGATTACTACAACATCAAGGTCGAGAACCTGATCGGCTCCATCGGCGCCCTGAACGTTCTGGATGCCTGCTACAACGCCGGCAACGCCCAGGCCTGTTCGCTGGTCGTCCGGGATCCGGGCACCGGTGCGCTGTGGTCTGACGGTGGTTCGGTCGTCGACCTGAACACCAACATCGGCGGCATGAAGACCTCCGGCGTCGACTTCAACGCCAACTACGGCGTGGACCTCGAGGACTGGGGCGCCGGTTCGTACGGCTCGCTGGCCTTCTCGTTCGTCGGGACCTGGCTGGAGTCGCTCGAGACCGACACCGGTCTGGGCTTCGCCAACAGCGTCTATGACTGCGCCGGCTTCTACGCGAACCAGTGCGGCGTTCCGAACCCGGAATGGCGTCACCGCGCTCGCGTGACCTGGGTGTCGCCGTGGGATCTGAACGTTTCGGCCACCTGGCGTCACTACGGGGAGGCGGAAATCGCCGTCCTCGGCGCCGACGGCAGCCTGAACAACAGCGCGGCTCGCCTGGACAAGGTTCTGGACTCGCAGAACTACCTCGACCTGGCCGGCACCTGGCAGCTGCGTGACAACGTCACGTTCCGCGCCGGCGTGAACAACGTCCTGGATAGCGATCCGCCGCTGTCCTACAGCGTCGGCACCACGGGTAACAACAACACCTACCCGCAGCTGTATGACGCCCTGGGTCGCTACGTCTTCTTCGGCGTGACGGCGAACTTCTAAGGTTCGAAACCAGAGAGACAAACTGGGGCGGCGGTTCTTCGGAACCGCCGCCCTTTTTGCTGGTCGCGGATTTTCGACCGCCGCATAAAAACCATTCGCCGATTCAAGCGTTGCTGTGTCCAGTCGGGCCGCGCGCCCCCCGTTCCGGAGCCTTCATGTTCGCCAGCCTCGCCGCCGCCCTCCTGCTGTCCGCCGCCCCCGTCGCGCAGGACGGTCCCGTCGCCACCGCGTCGCGGGCCGATCAGGATGAGGGCCCCATCGCGACGGCCAATGTCGCCGAAACGGGCGAGTCCCTGCGCGTGCGTGAAGCCGTGGCCTACGCCAATCCCATGCCGCGCGGCGCGCCGGAGGCCGACTATCCGCTGGTGGCCTGGTGCGAGGCGCTGGTGAACGGCCATGTCGCCCTGGGCGAGACGCTGGAAAACCGGGACGCGCTCGACAACGACATCATCCGTCTGGGCCGTCTGGAGGCGTCCGACTTCCGGGCCGCGCTGGCGGGCGCCCGCGGACGCCAGAGCGCCGCGACCCTGAGCGCCGCGACCGCCGCCGCCGCCGAGGCGACGGCCAAATGGACCCCGCTGCAGGGGCAGGATCAGGCCACCCGCAGCCAGGCCTTTGGCCTGTTCTTCGGCCTGCCGGGCCGCTGTGAACACGCCGCGCGCCGCATCCGCGAGAACATCACGACCCCGCCGGCGACGCCGCAGCAGGTGGGGCTGGAGTAGGCGGCTATGGAGGCGTGGCGACCTGCTGCCACGCCTCCGTCCGAACCTGAGCGGTCAGGGGTTCCAGCCCGGAGGCGGCCAGTTGCCCTCGCAACGCTCGGCGCTGAGCTCGATGTAGTAAGGGGTGACCTGACCCCAGCCCCGGAACTGGCGCTGGCAAGTGTTGTACCAATAGCCGACCTGGACCGTGTAGGTCGCGTCCGAGTAGTACTCGCGTTCTCGCATGTAGTCTGTCGCCAGGGCAGGCGCAGACGTCAGGGCAGAACCGAGGGTGGCGAGAGCCAAGGCGGAGGCGGTGATCTTGAACATCAAACACTCCCGAATAGCGTGATGATTCACGCATCTTCACTCTATGGGTGAAGTCTCTTCGGGTGCAACTGTGACGCCTTAGCCGTAATCGGATCGCTAAGCCGCTCTGGTCCGCCCCATGTTCGCCGGATCATAGTTCAGGATCGGGGCCAGCCACCGTTCGGCCGTCGCCACGTCCCAGCCCTTGCGGGCCGCGTAGTCCTCGATCTGGTCGCGGTCGATCTTGCCGACGCCGAAATAGTGGCTGTCCGCATGGCCGAAATACAGACCCGAGACCGAGGCAGGGGGCGTCATGGCGAAGCTCTCGGTCAGCTGCATCCCCGCATTAGCTTCCGCGCTCAAGAGTTTGAACAGCGTGGCCTTTTCGGTGTGGTCGGGCTGGGCCGGATAGCCGGGCGCGGGACGGATGCCGAGGTACTTCTCCTCGATCAGCTCCTGCACCGAGGTCTGCTCGTCCGGGACATAGCCCCACAGCTGGGTGCGGACTTCCTTGTGCAGCCGCTCGGCGAAGGCCTCGGCCAGACGGTCGGCCAGCGCCGTGGCCATGATAGCCGAATAGTCGTCGCCCTTCGTCTTGAACTCCGCCGCCTTCTCCAGTTCGCCGTGCCCCGCCGTGACGGCGAAGGCGCCGAGGTAGTCCTCGCCGTCCTCGGCCACGAAGTCGGACAGGCACAGGTTCGGCTTGCCGTTGGACTTGGCGATCTGCTGGCGCAGGCCGTGGAAGCGGGCGGCCTCGACGGTGCGCGTTTCGTCGGTCCACACCACGATGTCATCGCCGCGCGCATTGGCGGGCCAGAAGCCGACCACGCCCTTCGCCGTGAACCAGCGCTCGGCGATGATCCGCTTCAGCATCGCCTGCGCGTCGCGGAACAGGTCCTGCGCGGCCTCGCCGACGATCTCGTCCTCGAGGATCAGCGGATAGCGGCCAATCAGCTCCCAACTGGCGAAGAAGGGCGTCCAGTCGATGTGGTCGGCCAGATCCTGCAGATCCCAGC
>JAVHYH010000286.1 GCA_031119155.1 Brevundimonas sp. | reverse complement strand
AGGGCATCCTGGTCAACATCTTCGGCGGCATCATGAAGTGCGACGTCATCGCCGAGGGCGTGGTCGCGGCCGTGAAGGAAGTGGGCCTGAAGGTGCCGCTGGTCGTCCGTCTGGAAGGCACCAATGCCGAGCTGGGCAAGAAGATCCTCAACGAGTCGGGCCTGACCATCCAGGCCGCCGATGATCTGGACGACGCCGCCCAGAAGATCGTCGCCGCGGTCGCCTGACACCCTGACGGACGCTGACGCCGTGGCGATGACGGATTTCGAAGTCGTCGCCATGGCCCTGGCGCCGGACCGGCATGTCGCCGCCTTCGTCGATCACTACCGGTCGAAGGGGGCGGCGCGCGTCCGGGTCTATTTCGACGCCGTCGAGGGGCCTGCCCCGGCGGCGGTCGGGCTGGAAACAGCCGATCTGATCGTCTGCGACGCGGCCTTCTGGGCCATGCGGGGCGGACGGCCCGAGGCGGTCGAGGACCGCCAGCGCGTCGTCTATGCCGACGCCTATTCCACCCTTTCCGCCGACTGGCTGCTGGTCGTGGACATCGACGAGTTCATGCTCGGGGATGTCGACATGGCCGCCGTGCTGGACGCCGTGCCGACGGCGCGCGAGTCCGTCATCTTCCCCAGCGTCGAGGCGGTCTGGCAGGGGGGCGATGATCTGAACCGCGAGTATGGCGCATCGCTGGCGCGCAAGCCCTACCACGGCCCTTTCTCCGACCAGTTCGCCGATCTGCTGTACCCCGCGCGCGGGACCTTTTTCGTCCGGGGGCTGCTGGCGCACCACATGGGCAAGCACGCCGTGCGGCGCGGGCGGCCCGGCCTGATGGTCTGCATCCATGAGTCCAAGCGGGACGGAAAGCCGCTGAAGGCCGCGCGCGCCCGTGATCCGAAGACGGGCCAGACCGCCTGGCTGCTGCACCACGACGCCATCAGCCTGGACGCCTGGCGGGCCAAATGGGATCGCCGGCTGGCGTCGGGAGACACCGCCGAGATGGGCCGCCGCCGCCGCCGGCAACAGGCGGCCTATGCGACGGCCCGCACCGAAGGCCGGGAAGAGGCGTTGTTCGCGGACCTGTATGCCTTGCGGCCCTGGCAGGCGAGGGTGCTGCGACAGCTCGGCCTGCTGCTGAAGACCTCGTAATTTCGCGGTGCGGCTGATTGGCCGGGACGATGACAACCGGCGCATCCTGCCGTAATCAGGGCGAACGCCGTTCAAGGCGTCCGGGGGATTTCATCATGCGTCGACTGTTTCTTTGCGCCATGGCGCTTGGCCTGGCTGTAGCGGGGACCGCTCAGGCGCGGCAGTCCGATCATTCACGCCTGATGATGGGGCATTTCCAGACCCTGTGCGCCGACAACAACGGCGACGGCGCCAAGGCGATCCAGCTCGCCCGCAGCGCCGACTGGGCGCCGATCCCGGCGCAGGTGTTCCAGCAGGAGGGCTCGCCGTTCGATGACGTGACCGCCTACATGAACGCCGAGGAGGGGGAGCTCATGTCGATGTTGCTGGTGGGCACGCTGACCGAAACCTACGAAGGCGTGGCGGTGACCATGCCGGTGTGCGCGACCCTGCTGGGCGATATGGGGGCGCCGGAGGATGCGGTCCTGGCGACCGACCTGCAAATGGTCGTGCGGGACTGGCTCGGCATGACCCCGCTCCGGTCGTTCAGCGATGAGGGGATGGAGGCGTTCGGCTTCACCCTGCAGGAAGGCGCCCGCCGGGGCCTGAGCTCGGACGCAGCGGCGATGCAGGCGATGCTGAACGGGCGCCTGCATGTCATCGCGACCAAGCGCGAGGACGGCATGGCCATGGTCATGTACATGCGCGCCCGCCTGAACTGATCGGCGGACGTCGCGAAGCGGGAGCGTGGCGCACGCGTTGTGTGCTCCACGTATCCCGTGTTACACATAAGCCGTGACGCGCAACCTCACCCTCGCCATCGACGACGCCCTGCTCGACAAGGTGCGCGTTCTGGCCGCCATGAAGCGGACCAGCGTCAATGAGATGGTGCGCGGCTTCCTGACCCGTCTGGTCGAGGAAGAAGCGGAACATGACGAGGCGACCGAAGCCCTGCTGAAACTGGCGCGCGAGAGCCAGGGCCGGATGGGCGACTGGCGTCCCTCGCGGGAAGAGACCTATAGCGGCGAGCCTCGTTTTGATCGCTGGCGCTGAAGTCTTCCTGGACACCAATGTTCTGATCTACGCCGCGCTCGGTTCCGTCGATGAGCCGGCGAAGTACGAGCGCGCGGTCGAACTGCTGGCGTCCCGGTTCGGCACGTCGGGGCAGGTGCTGGCGGAGTTCTACGTCACCGCCCAGCGCAAGGGCAGCCGCCCGCTGACGGCGGACGAGGCCCATGAGTGGGTTTCACGCCTGTCCAAGAAGCCCTTCCAGCCGGTCGATTACAAGGTCATCCGCACGGGCATCGAGCACGCGCGCCGCTACCAGATTTCCTATTGGGACGGCGCGATCATCGCCGCCGCCGAACGTCTCGGCGCGCGCGTCGTCTATTCCGAAGACCTTTCCCACGGGCAGACCTACGGGTCGGTCCGCGTCGAAAACCCTTTCCTCCCCGCCTAACCAACCCAGCGAGACCCCATGTCTATCCTCGTCAACAAGAACACCAAGATCCTGGTGCAGGGCCTGACCGGCAAGACCGGCAGCTTCCACACCGAACAGGCGCTGGCCTACTACGGCACCCAGATGGTCGGCGGCATCCACCCCAAGAAGGGCGGCGAGACCTGGACCGGCGCCAACGGTGAAAACCTGCCGATCTTCGCCTCGGTCGCCGAAGGCAAGGAGCGCACCGGCGCCGACGCCTCGGTCATCTACGTGCCGCCGGCAGGCGCCGCGGACGCCATCATCGAGGCCATCGACGCCGAGATCCCCTTCATCACCTGCATCACCGAAGGCATCCCGGTGCTGGACATGGTGCGTGTGAAGGCCCGTCTGGACCGTTCGAACTCGCGCCTGCTGGGCCCGAACTGCCCGGGCGTCCTGACCCCGGAAGAGTGCAAGATCGGCATCATGCCGGGCTCGATCTTCAAGAAGGGCAACGTCGGCATCGTGTCGCGTTCGGGCACCCTGACCTATGAGGCCGTGTTCCAGACCTCGAACGAAGGCCTGGGCCAGACCACGGCGGTCGGCATCGGCGGCGACCCGGTCAAGGGCACCGAGTTCATCGATGTGCTGGAGATGTTCCTGGCCGACGAAGAGACCCAGTCGATCATCATGATCGGTGAAATCGGCGGCGGCGCCGAGGAAGACGCCGCCCAGTTCCTGATCGACGAAGCCAAGAAGGGCCGCAAGAAGCCGA
>JAVHYH010000285.1 GCA_031119155.1 Brevundimonas sp. | reverse complement strand
TCGCCCTCATCCTCGCCCTGGCTCTGTCGACGATGCCGGCGATCATCGCCGCCGCCGGTCGCCGGCGTCGCAGCCCTGTGCTGGCGGGCGCCGCCAACGGCGCGGCCATCGCCACGGCGGGCCTCGTCGCCGTGGCCTTCGCGGCCCTGATCTTCGCCTTCGTTGTGTCGGACTTCTCGGTCGCCAATGTCGCGGCCAACAGCCACACCGACAAGCCGATGCTCTACAAGGTGGCCGCCGCCTGGGGCAGCCACGAGGGCTCGCTGGTGCTCTGGTGTCTGGTGATGACCGTGTTCGGCGCGGCGCTGGCGCGGGCGCAGAACCTGCCGTTCGGACTGAAGACCTGTGCGGTCGCCACGCAAGGGCTGCTGGGCGCCCTGTTCCTGGCCTTCACCGTCTTCACCTCCAACCCCTTCACCCGGCTGAACCCGGCCCCGTTCCAGGGTCAGTCGCTGAATCCGCTGCTGCAGGACCCGGCGCTCGCCTTCCACCCGCCGCTGCTCTACGCGGGCTATGTCGGCTTCTCTGTCTGTTTCTCGCTGGCCGTCGCCGCCCTGATCGAGGGCCGCGCCAACGCCAGCTTCTGGCCCGCCTGGGGGCGCTGGGTGCGTCCGTGGGCTCTGGCCAGCTGGGCCTTCCTGACCGTCGGCATCCTGCTGGGCAGCTTCTGGGCCTACTATGAGCTGGGCTGGGGCGGTTGGTGGTTCTGGGACCCGGTCGAGAACGCCAGCTTCATGCCCTGGCTGGCGGGCGCGGCCCTGCTGCACAGCGCGGTGGTGACCGAGCGGCGCGGAGCGCTGGCGGGCTGGACCACCTTCCTCGCATTGCTGGCCTTCACCTTCTCCATGCTGGGCGCCTTCCTCGTGCGCTCGGGCGTGCTGACCAGCGTCCACGCCTTCGCCGTCGATCCCGAGCGGGGAATGATGCTGCTGGCCATCCTCGGCGGGACCGCCGGTCTGGCCTTCGCCCTGTTCGCCTGGCGCGCGCCGCAGCTGAAGGGCGGCGGCATGTTCGCCCCGGTCAGCCGCGAAGGCGCGCTGGTGATCAACAACCTGTTCCTCACCGCCGCCGCCGCGACGGTGCTGCTGGGCACCCTCTATCCGCTGATCCTCGAGGCGGCGTCGGGCGCGACCATCTCGGTCGGCCCGCCCTACTTCAACCTGACCTTCGTCCCGCTGATGGCCGTGGCCCTGATCATCCTGCCCGCCGGTCCGCTGCTGGCGTGGAAGCGCGGCGACGCCCGTGGCGCGCTGCAGAGGCTGGCGGTCGCCGGCGGCCTGACCATCGTGCTGGCCCTTGCGGCCTTCGCCGTGTTCGAGCCGCGCAAGGCCCTGTCGGCGGCGGGCGTCGGCATGGGCGTCTGGCTGATCCTCGGCGCGCTGGCCGAGACCGCCGAGCGCATCAAACTGTTCCGCGCCCCTCTGGCCGAGACCCTGCGTCGGGCGAAGGGCCTGCCGCTGGGCGCCTGGGGCATGACGCTGGCCCACGCCGGGCTGGGCGTCTTCGTGCTCGGGGCGGTGGTCGAGACCGGCTATCGCATCGAGGCCGCCCGTCCGCTGGCCGTCGGCCAGTCGCTGGAGGCCGGCAAATGGACGGTGACGCTGGACGATGTCCGCATCGTCGAGGGTCCCAACTATCTGGCCGAGCAGGGCCACCTCAGCGTCTCCACGCCCGGTGGACGCACCAGGGACGTCACCGCCGAGCGTCGCTTCTTCCCGGCGGGCGGCCAGACCACGACCGAGGTCGGGCTCGATTTCCGCGGGCTGGACGACGTCTATGTGGTGGTCGGCGAGCGGGCCCAGGCCACCGACGGCGCTCCGGCGTGGAACGTCCGCGTCTGGTGGAACCCGTGGGCGCGGCTGATCTTCCTCGGGCCGCTGATCATGGCGCTGGGCGGGGTGCTGTCGCTGATGGATCGCCGCCTGCGGGTGGCCGTCGGTGCGCGGAAGGCGGCGGAATGAAGCGGGTCCTGCTGATCGCTGTCGCCTCGCTGGGCCTGATCGCCGCCGAGCCGCCGCCCGCGCCGGATCGTCCCCTGCCGGACGCGGCGCAGGAGGCCCGCGCCCAGCGCCTGTTCGATGACATCCGCTGCGTCGTCTGCCAGCACGAGGCCATCGCCGACAGCCCGGCGGGCATCGCCTCGGACATGCGCGGTCTGGTGCGCGAGCAGATCGCCGCCGGGAAGACCGACAAGGCCATCCGCGAGGATCTGGTGCGCCGCTACGGCGACTTCGTCCTGTTCACCCCGCCGCTTCGCGTCGGGACATGGCTGCTGTGGTTCGGGCCGTTCGCGGTGGTGCTGGCGGTCGGCGCGGCCCTGTTGGCCTTCGCCCGCCGCCGCAAGCCCGAGGTCGCGCCGCTGTCGGCCGAGGAAGAGGCCCGGCTGGCGGATATTCTCGCCGAAGGCCAGCTTCGCCGCGATCCTGACGCAAAGCGGTCCGACGACTGACGCGGGGCAGGAGCCATCATCGCCACAGGGCGTTGGTGTCACTCGCAAACGCTCTATATTCATCGCCGAACGGGCGTCTCCATCGCCCGGTGAGAGGATCGCTGACCGCCTATGATGAAGCGCAAGGAATTCATGCTCGGGGCCGTCGCCGGCCTGGCCTTCGCCGCCGCCGCGACCGCAGGCGGGGTGATCGACTGGCCGACCGCCAACGCCGGGCCCGTGTCGGGCGTCAGCGGACGTCTGATCCCCAGCGCCGGCGCCGCGGGCGCCGCCTTCGCCCCGCCGCAGGGCGCGCCCCGCAGCTTCGCCGACATCTTCGAGCAGGTCGCCCCGGCGGTCGTGCAGATCGATGTGAAGACCCGCGTCGCCACCCCGCGTCAGGGCTTCATCCAGATCCCCGGCCTCGGCGCCGTTCCGGTTCCCGGTCCCGGTGGTCAGGGCGGTGAGGGCGAGGAAGAGGGCCGGACGGCCATGGGCTCCGGCTCGGGCTTCTTCATCACGGCGGACGGCTACATCGTCACCAACAACCACGTCGTCGCCGACGCGGTGGAGATCACCGTCAAGCTGGCGGATGCGCGTGAACTGACCGCCCGCGTGGTCGGCCGCGACGAGTCGACCGATCTGGCCGTGCTCAAGGTCGACGGCTCCGACTTCCCCTATGTGACGTTCGAGGAAACGGCCCAGCCCCGCGTGGGCGACTGGGTCGTGGCCGTGGGCAATCCGTTCGGTCTGGGCGGCACCGCCACGGCGGGCATCGTCTCGGCCCAGGGCCGCAACCAGCTGGACAGCTCGACGCCCTACACCGACTACATCCAGATCGACGCCGCCATCAACCGGGGCAACTCGGGCGGCCCGACCTTCGACATCTACGGGCGAGTCATCG
>JAVHYH010000284.1 GCA_031119155.1 Brevundimonas sp. | reverse complement strand
GACGAGCCCAGGCGGCTGACAAATTCCTGGGTGTCGAGCAGCGATCGCGCGCTGGTCGCTCCGAACAGCATCACGGTATGCTCGTCCTGACCCGATCGGGTGGAGACGACCAGCATGCCGTTCGAAAGCGTCTGAACCGACGGCGCCCCCAGGAAGTTCGACCCCACCGGCTCGATCCGCGTGGCCCCCGCCACGCCATTCACATTGAAGTCGTTGAGAACCAGCGCCGTACCGCCGGCCGCCTGGACGTTGTGCACAATCACAAAGCCGCCCGGTGTCGCCGCAATCGACGGATCACCGACGTCGCCACCGACACCGGCGATCTGGGTCTGCGGCCTGACGATGGCGCCGTTGGGCGAATAGATGGCGTAGTAGTGGTCGATGTCGGAACCCACCCGGCGGGACCAGGTCACGGCGATATTGCCGTTCGACAGCAGGGTCATCTCCCCGCGGAGATCGACGGCGGCAGAGCCGTCGAGCGTAATGTTGGCCTGCTCGACACCCGCAGCCGAATAGTAACGCAGCTCGAGATCGAAATTGCCCTGAGTGACCTGATCGGCGCTGAGGATCGCATAGCCGCCGTTGTTCAGGGCGATGACGCGCGCCTCGACCGAGCCGGTGTCGCCGATGTCGTTCCGACTGACCACGGCGCCGTCGGCGCCGATCAGCAGGCGAACCACGCTGTCCGTGTCCTGTGCGGTGACGACATACTGGCCGTTGGAGAGCCGGGCGATGGACGTGGCCTGAAGACCGTCAATCTCGGTCGTGGATCCCGACGTCGTGACGCCGTTGGGTCGCCGGGAGATTTCAAGATCTCCCGACAGCGTCACCGCCACGATGCCTGTATTGCCGTCGTGAACCCCGGTCACAGCGGTGTTGCCGCCCACGCCGGCGTCGCCCGTGCGCAGGTGACGAAGGGTGTGGCTGGTGGTGAGGGCCATGGCGAAATTCCGTGCTCTACCCGGAACGCGACAGCGGATCGCGTCCCCTCAGGCGCGCACCACCCTGCGTGATCGCAGGGGCGAGCACGGTGTCGCAAATGGTTGCAAATAGCGGTTTATCGCCGTTCGCTACTCGACCGGATGGGGCCGACGCCGGTCGAGAAGTCGCTGGATTTCCGGGTCACGAGACCAGCGTCGGCGGATCACGCCGCTGGTGCCCGCAGCCCCCCATCGCTCCTGCGCGCGATCTGCACGGGTCAGGATGTCGAGCAGCGCCTCGCGATCGCCCGAGGTCGAAGCGACGAAGGCCGCCCATGAACGGTTGCGCGCCGCGCCGCGCTCGACATCGGACAGGGCCGTCGACAGGAGCAGGCGGCGCGTCGCTTCCGGACTGTCGGCCCAGGCGGCATCAAGCGCGGCGGCCTTGTTTCGCAAGGCGAGATCATCGCGCAACGCGGCATACCGTGCGAAGGCGCGGACATACCCCCCGACATCACCCTCAGCCAGGTAGAGGATGGACAGGCAGTCCTGCACGACAGGGAATGTCGGAGCGCTGACAGCCAGCCGATCCAGAGCGGCGCGGGCGGCCGTCTGACGACCGGCGGCCCATTTGGCCCATGCCAGATCGGTCTGGATGGCGACGGAACCGGGCTCCAGCAATCGCGCCTTGTTCAACTCACGCAGGGCCGCCTCATGGGCGCCGTTGTCGGACAGGACGTTGCCGTACCAGAAGTGGGTCTGGGCGCTGTTGGGGCTCAGTTCAATGGCGCGCCGGAATGACCGTCCGGCGGCGACGGGATCGTTGTCGGCCCAGTACTGGATGAAGCCGATGGAGCGGTGGGCGCTGGCCAGATCGGGTTCCAGCCGGAGCGAGGCATGCGCTGCGGTGCGCGCCTGCTCGAACGCCTCGGCGTCCGGCATGGCGCCGAATTCGCGACTGAGCAGATAGGCGTCGGCCAGGGCCGAGAAGGCCGGTGCAAAGCCGGGGTCGCGCCGGGTGACCGTTTCCAGCGCCTCGATCGCCCGGGCCAGGGCGTCAGGCGTGCGCACCGCCCAGTCGTCCCGCGCCTCCAGATACAGGGTGGCGAGCGCCGGATCGGATGGCAGGGGCAGGGTCGCCGCTTCCGCCTCGGCCGGGTCCGGTTGCTTGGCCAACAGGACGGCGCCGACGCCCGCCGCCGCGATCCCCGACACGGCGACGGCCGCGGTGATGAGCAGGATACGCGACCGACCGGCCCGCTTCACCGCGGACGGGACGCCCTGCGCCGGGACCACCGAACCGGTCACCTCATCGTCGGACTGCTGGCTGGCCCAACGATCCAGCTCATCGCGCAGGGCGTAGACCGTGGCTGTCTTTCCGCCGGGAATCCGTCGCACCGGAAGGCCACGGGTCTGGGCCCAGCGCATGGCGGTCGTCCGATCGCGGCCGAAATGGGCTCCAATGGCCTTCCAACCATCAATCCGATTACCGGCTGCCAACTGGTCGCCCCGTCTGTAGAAATGTCGAGTTTCGCTGTTCTTCTATGCTGGCGCTCTGCGACGGCGACAAGTCGAAGCGCAAACTTGAGAACACCGTCCGCGATCTCGGCACCGAAGTTGACGACGCCCTGGAGCGTTCCGGGCAGATCGATTTTTTACAATGGCCCGGTTCGCTCAGCGGGTGGCTAGAGGACGCGCTGAATGAAACGCCTGATCGCGATCACGAACGACAAGGACTTTGCCAATCGACAGATGTCTGGCGACCCCGGGAGGACTCCAACCTCCGACCTCGGCTTTAGGAAAGCCTTGCTCTATGCAGCTGAGCTACGGGGCCACGCGGGCCTGACCTAGCGGGTCGGGCGCGCGGGGGGAAGCGGCTGCGGGCAGGAAATCAGACCTGTGGCGATGAGGCCCAACCCTCCGGCCCCAAGGCTCCGCTTTTCGGTTGTGGTTAATCGGCCTTAAGATACAATATCTTGTAGGGAACAAAGCCCGAATCGGTCGTTGTCACCGATTCGGTCCCGATTCGTTTCGCGCCTGTTCCGCGCCGGCACAGCTTTGCATTTACCCCGGTCCCGAAGTCGAGACTTCCGCTTGAGGAACCGCGCGGGACACGCCACCTTTCGAATGACATGAGCGACCGCGGCACAGGCCGGGCCCCATCGCGTGTGACGGCGATCCTGGGGCCCACGAACACCGGCAAGACCCATCTGGCGGTCGAGCGGATGCTGGGCCATGCCTCGGGCATGATCGGCCTGCCGCTGCGCCTGCTGGCGCGCGAGATCTACGACCGCATCGTGCGCCAGCGCGGCGCCTCCAAGGTCGCCCTGATCACGGGCGAGGAGAAGATCGTCCCCGACCGGCCGCACTATTTCGTCTGCACCGTCGAGGCCATGCCGCTGGAACGGACGGTCG
>JAVHYH010000045.1:8336-16994 GCA_031119155.1 Brevundimonas sp. | reverse complement strand
TCCTGATCGGCGAAGGCGCCGATCTGTCCTCCCCATCGCCTTGAACGGGCGATGGGGAGGTGAGCAGTTCCCATACGTCCAATTCTGACGCACCTGCCTGATACCCTGATCGCCGGTCGTTCCTCGCGGAGCGGCCGGCGTTTTCACATGCGGCGGCGATAGACGACGTAGACGACATAGACGGGATAGACGGTGTATTTCGACGGTCTCCGGCGTCTCGGCCGTCTCAAACCGATCGTACTTATCGCACCCTGTTTTTCGCCCACCGTTCGACTGTCCGTTGCTGCAACTGCGAAGGTGAGCCAAGGTCCGGGAATGGCTGACGCGACCTATGTTTTCGACTTCGATTCGACCCTCGTGCGCGTGGAGACGCTCGAGGCCCTGGCCGATATCGCGCTGGAGGGATCGCCCGACGCCGCAGCCGTCCGCGCGCAGATCGCCGCCCTGACGGATCAGGCCATGGCCGGCGAACTCGGCTTCGGCGAGGCCCTGCGTCGGCGTCTGGCCCTGCTGCCCCTGACCCGCGCCCATGTTCAGGCATTGGCCGACCGCATCCTCGACGAGGGCACCCCCTCGGTCCGCAAGAACCTCGCCTTCTTCAAGGCCAACGCCCACCGCATCGTCATCCTGTCCGGCGGCTTCCGCGAGATCATCGCCCCGGTCGCCGAACGCCTCGGCGTCGCGCCGGACCGGGTGCTGTGTAACGACCTGACCTATGACGCCGACGGTCGCGTCACCGGCGTCAATGGCGCCAATCCTCTGGCCGAGGCAGGCGGAAAGCCTACCGTTATCAAGGCCTTGAACCTGACATCTCCCGTCGTCATGGTCGGCGACGGCTGGAACGACGCCGAGGTCAAGCTGGCCGGGGCCGCCGACCGCTTCTACGCCTTCACCGAAATCGTCCGCCGCCCCACCGTGGTCGAGGCCGCCGACGCCGAGGCCGCCTCCATCGACGAACTGCTCCATGCCGAGGGCGAGACCGGTCGCTGGTCCTATCCGCGCAGCCGCATGCGGATCCTGCTGCTGGAGAACATCCACCCCGCCGCCGTCGCCCGACTGGAAGACGCGGGCTACACCGTCGAGACCGCCAAGGGCGCGCTGGGCGAGGATGAACTGATCGAGCGGATCAAGGGCGTCCACGTCCTCGGCATTCGCTCCAAGACCATGGTCACCGAGCGCGTACTGGCCGCCGCCGATCGACTGATGGCCGTCGCCGCCTTCTGCATCGGCACCAACCAGATCGACCTGCCCGCCGCCTCGGACCACGGCGTCGCCGTCTTCAACGCCCCCTACTCCAACACTCGCTCGGTGGTGGAGCTGGCCATCGGCGTCATGATCAACCTGATGCGCGACGTGCCGGACAAGTCCGCCGCCATGCACCGGGGCGAATGGAACAAGTCGGCCACCGGCTCGCGTGAACTGCGCGGCAAGACCCTGGGCATCGTCGGCTACGGCGCCATCGGCAGCCAGTTGTCGGTGCTGGCCGAGAACCTCGGCATGCGGGTCATCTTCCATGACCTGACCGAACGGCTGGCGCTGGGCAACGCTCGGCGCATGCCGTCGCTGGACGCCCTGCTGGCCGAAAGCGACGTCGTCACCCTTCACGTCGACGGCCGCGCCGACAACGCCAACGTCATGGGCGCCGCCCAGTTCGCCCGGATGAAGGACGGCGCCCTGCTGCTGAACCTCTCGCGCGGCCATATCGTTGACATCGGCGCCATGGCCCAGGCGCTCGGCTCGGGCAGGATCGGCGGCGCGGCGGTGGATGTCTTCCCGGACGAGCCGGCCACCAACGCCGAGCCGTTCGACAGCCCCCTGCGCGGCCTGAAGAACGTCATCCTGACCCCGCACATCGGCGGCTCGACCGAGGAGGCCCAGGAAGCCATCGGCGAGTTCGCCGCCGACCGCCTGCTGGCCTATCTCAATCGGGGCGACACCACCTTCTGCGTCAACCTGCCGAACGTGCAACTGGCCGAGGTCTCCAGCGCCCACCGCATCCTGCACATCCACCGGAATCAGCCGGGCGTCCTCGCCGACCTCAACCGCGCCATCGCCGGGGCCGGCCTGAACATTCTCGGACAACATCTGAAGACGGACGAACGCACCGGCTACGTCATCACCGACGTCGACCGGAACTATGATCCGGAGGCGGTGCAATCCCTGCGCACGGTCGACGGGACCCTTCGCTTCCGCATGTTGTACTGAAAACCTTCCCTCGCGGCATCTTGCATACCCGGCAAACGGGCGCAGAGTGCGGTTAACGGTCGCATCATGACGACCGAGGGAGGAACATCGATGTCTCGTTTTCTGCGTAACGCGGCCGCCGCGGCGTTGGCGGTCGCCGCCGTGGGCGCCGTCGCCACCACCGCCAGCGCCCAGACCTACAACCGCCTGATCGTCTTCGGCGACAGTCTCAGCGACAACGGCAACCTGTACGCCGTCTCCGGCCAGCCCACCTCGCCGCCCTATTATCAGGGTCGCTTCTCCAACGGGCCGGTCTTCACCGAACTGCTCGGCTTCAACGCCGGTCGCTTCACCGCCGGCGCGCCGGTGACCGGCAGCGTCAACTACGCCTTCGGCGGCGCCCGCACGGACAACGCCGCCAGCCCTCCGGGCATGCGCAACCAGCTTCTGGCCTACACCGGCGCGGGCGGCACCTTCGGGCGCAATGACCTGGTCAGCATCCTGGGCGGGGCCAACAACATCTTCCAGGCCTTCCCGGGCGCCGCCGCCTCGACCAATCCCACCGGGACGATGCAGCAGGTGGTGAACGCCGCCGCCACCGACGTGAACTTCCTCGTCAACAGCGTCGCCACCGCCGGCGCCGGCACCATCCTCGTCTCCAACCTCCCGCGGCTGGGCATCACGCCGCAGTTCAGCGCGACCGGCCCCAACGGCGCGGCCCTCGCCGACTTCGCGGGCCAGCAGTTCAACAGCGCCCTGCTGAGCCGGCTGATGACCACCGCGGCGGGCCAACCCAACACCAACATCATCCTGATGGACCTCTACAAGATCAGCGACCCGCTGGCCGCCAATCCGGGCCGGTTCGGCCTGACCAATGTCACCCAGTCCTGCTTCAACGGCGTCACCGTCTGCGCCAATCCCGACAGCTACCTCTACTGGGACGGCGTCCACCCGACGGCGGCGGGCCACCGCCTGATCGCGCAGCTGGCGAACGATTATCTGTATTACGGCGACCTCGGCGCCCAATCGACGGTCCAGGCCGAGACCGCCTTCCGTCAGCGCGAGGACCTGCTCGACCTGTCGACCGAGACCTTCGCCGGTCGCGAGTCCTGGCAGGCCGGAACCCACATGACCTTCGGCGTCATCGCCGACAGCGTCGAGACCGACAGCCGGGGCGTCGTCGCGACCGCCAAGGCCACGGGCTGGGGCGGCCGGGTCGGCCTGGATCACGTCCAGTCCGAAAGCCTGCGCTTCGGCCTGGCCGGGACCTTCCGCACCGCCGAGGTCGAGGCCGGCCCTCTCGCCTTTGACCTCGAGACCTATGCCTTCGACGCCTGGGTCGGCTGGCGCTCGGGCAATATGTTCCTGGGCGCGGCCGCCGGCGGGTCGATCGAGAACTATGACGACATCACCCGCCAGACCGCGCTCGCCCCGATCGTCCATACCGGCGAAACCACCGGCGGCAGCATCGGCGCGCGGGTCCAGGGCGGCTGGTGGTTCGACATGGGCGGCATCGCCCTGTCGCCCCGCGCGGCCGTCACCTGGGGCTCGACCGACGTGAATGGCTGGGCCGAGGAAGGCGTCGCCGCCCAGTACGCCTATCAGGACCGCACCGTGCAGGCGGCGGCGGGCGAGGTCTCGCTGCGCGCCGAAGGCGGCGGCGACGGGGTCGGCTTCTTCATCGAGGGCGGCTACCGCGACTCGTTCGGCGACAGCTCCGATCCGGTGGCCACCGGCATTCTGGGCAACCCCGCCCAGATCCTGCGGCGCGAGGTCGAGGATCCGTTCGGCGGCTCCCTTCTGGCCTCCGCTGGAATCGAGGCGGATGTCGGGGTGGGCAAGCTGACGTTCGGCTACCGTGGCCGCTTCGGCGACCATGCCGACAGCCATGTCGGCGCCCTGACCTGGCGTCTGGCGCTGCAGTAGGCGTCACGGCCAAATCAGGCACGGAGGGGGCGCGGCCGAAGGGTCTGCGCCCCTTTTTCGTTGCGCCCTGCGACCACCTGCCGCCCCACGGGCGCCCCAAAGTCGCCCTCTGCGCCCCCTATCTCGCCCGCTCACCGAGGCGCGGAGCCCCGGCCGCGCCGCGAAAGCCGCGCGTCGCCGCGCCGCCTTGTCCCCGCTCATCCGAGCCGAAGACGGAGCCGACGCCGCCCATGCGACGCCTGTTGCCGACCGCCCGGTCGTTTCTCACCCATTCCGGCCAGGCCGCCGTTCTCGGCGTCGTGGCGGTTCTCGCCATGGCCGCCGCGCCGCTGACGCCGCCCCCGGCGGCCGAGGCCTTCGCCGTGCCGGAAGCTCCGCCCGTCACCGCCGTAGCCGCGCCCGCCGGGCCGGTCACCCGCCTGATCACCTTCATCGAGCCCGTGCGAGGCTATGCGGTGAACTCGGCGTTCGGCATGCGCCGTCTGCCCGGCAGCGCCGCCCGCCACCACGACGGGGTCGACATCGCCGCGCCCAGGGGCACCGGCGTCCTCGTCGCCGCCGAGGGCCGCATCTTGCGCACCGGCTACGACGCCGGCGGCTACGGCAAATTCATCGAGGTGGTTCACCCCAACGGCATGAGCACCCTGTACGGCCACCTCAGCCGCGTGGACGTCGCCACCGGCGACGCCGTGGGCGTGGGCGAGCGCATCGGTCTGGTGGGCTCCACCGGCCGCTCCACCGGCCCCCACCTGCATTTCGAGGTCCGCCGCGGGGATCGCCAGATCAACCCTGTGCGTGTGATGGGCGAGTCATTCCCGGTTGTGGTCGCGGACGCCTGAGCGTCCCTTTCCGTACATATGCCCACGCTTTCTTCACCCCTTTGCGGGATAGTTCCCGGCGAAGGGGCGCCACTTGGACCGTATTCTCTACTGCATCGCGTTCCAGCATGACTGGCGGTGGACTCTCGCCGCCGGTCTGGTGTGCGTGTTCGGCGTCGGGATCGGCTACCAGCTTCTGGGCCGGGCCGGAGCCTCGCTGGGCATGCGGCGCCGCAATCTGGCGATTCTGGCGGCCGTAACCGCCGGGCTGTCGGTCTTCAGCACCCATTACATGGCCATGCAGGGCTATCAGGTCGGCGGCGAGGTTCGCTACGCCGTCTGGGCGACGATCGCCTCCTTCATGATGGCCTTCGCCGGCATCGGTCTGGCCTGTCTGGCCGTCCTGATCCGCAACGGCGCCGCCGCGCGCGCCGTCGGCGCTGCCCTCGCCATGTCAGGCGTGGCGGCCATGCATTTCCTCGGCGTCGCCGCCCTCGAACTGCCGGGCCGGATCGTCTGGCGGGGCGATCTGGTCGCCCTGGCCATCGGCGCGGGCATCGTCCTGGCCTCGACCAGCGCCGCCTTCCTGTACGGCCCGGCGCCCTGGCGGCGGTTCGCGGCCGGCGTCTGCGGCGCCCTGTCGGTCATCATCCTGCATTTCGGCGCGATGAGCGCCATGAGCCTGGAGCCCCTCGCCGGGACCGAAAACTCGGCCTGGACCCTGACCCCGGGCGTCATGACTCTGGTGCTGGCCGGCATGGTGCTGAGCATCGCCGCCGTCGGCGCCGTGGCGGTCTGGATGTGGTGGATGTCCCGCGCCAGCGCCCTGGGACAGCTGCGTCAGGCCATCGAGGCCATGCCCGACGGTCTGGCCTTCTATGACGGCGAGGACCGGCTGGTGCTGTGGAACAGCCGCTACGCCGAGGTGAACCCCGAGCTGTCGGCCAACCTCCAGCGCGGCATGACCTTCCGCGAAATCCTGCAGATCGGGATCAACGACGGCCTCTACGCCGAGGCCGTGGGCCGTGAGGAAGAGTGGATCGCCGAGCGGATGAGCACCCGCGCCGCCCGCACCACCAGCATGGAGCAGCAGATCATCGGGGACCGCTGGCTGCGCGTGTCCGACCGCCGCACCCTGGCCGGCGGAACCGTGACCATCTGCACGGACATCACCGAGCTGAAGCGCGACGCCCGCGCCCTGGCCGACGCCCGTGACGCCGCCCAGGCCGCCAACAGCGCCAAGAGCCAGTTCCTGGCCAATATGAGCCACGAGATCCGCACGCCCCTGAACGGCGTCATCGGCGTGGCCCAAGCCCTGCGCAACACCGACCTGTCGGGCCAGCAGGCCGAGATGCTGGACCTGATCCAGTCGTCCAGCCGCACCCTGCAGGTCCTGCTGAGCGACATCCTCGACCTGGCCCGCGTCGAGTCCGGCCGTCTGGAGCTGAACGAAGAGGCCTTCGACCTCGGCGCCGCCGTCCGTGAGTCCGCCCAGCTCTACGAAGCCTCCGCGCGCGAAAAGGGCCTGCAGTTCTTCGTCGAGATCGACCCGGCGGTGGACCGCTGGATCGCCGGCGATGTCGTCCGACTGAAGCAGATCCTGACCAATCTGGTCTCCAACTCGGTCAAGTTCACCGAGCAGGGCTTCGTCAGCCTGACGGCCATGCCCGGACCGGTGCGCGACGGCCGGCCGACCCTGCGCTTCGCCGTGGACGACACCGGCATCGGCTTCGACAGCGACACCCGCACCCGCCTGTTCGGCCGCTTCGAACAGGCCGACGGCGGCATCACCCGCAAGTTCGGCGGATCGGGCCTCGGCCTGTCCATCTCGCGCCAGCTGGCCGAAATGATGGGCGGCGAGCTGGATTGCGAGAGCGAGCCGATGGGCGGCTCCTGCTTCATGCTGACCATCCCGCTGCGGCTGGCCGAAGCGCCGGCCGTGGTGACCAACGAGAACTCGGCCCTCGCCGCCGGGGACGACCGCCGCCTGCGCGTGCTGCTGGCCGATGATCACCCGGTGAACCGCAAGGTGGTTGAGATGATCCTGGCCCAGGCCGAGATCGACCTGACCTCGGTCGAGGACGGCGCCCAGGCCCTGAACGCCATGCGCGACGGCGACTACGACCTGATCCTGATGGACATGCAGATGCCGGTCATGGACGGGCTGACCGCGACCCGTGAGATCCGCCTGCATGAGGCGGCGATGGGCCTGCCGCGCACGCCGGTCGTGATGCTGACCGCCAACGCCCTGCCCGAGCATATCGCCTCGGCGGAAGCGGCGGGCGCGGACCGGCACCTGGCCAAGCCCTTTGATGCGGCGGAACTGCTGGAGCTGGTGATCTCCCTGCCCCGCGCCGCACAGGCCGCGATCGCCGCCTGATCACAGGCGACGACCGCTTTCAGCTTCTACTCGTAACCGTGAGCCGCTTCGTTGATGACCTGCGAGGGCATCGACGAGAAGTCCACGCTGACCGGCTGGGTCGCCTTGGCCCGGAACGTCTTGATCACATGCTCAAGCCGACGCCGGACTTCCCGCTCGGCCTCCGTCTGGCTGTCGAGGTTCAACGGGGCCAGGCAGAAGTCGATGATCGACGAGGTGGTTTGCAGCGGTTCCATGGTCACTCTCTCCTCTGTTATTCGGCCGCGACGAACTGCGCGGTTTCGGTGGAGTCCTTCAGGGCGGTGGTCGACGACTGGCCGTTCGAGATGACCGTCGCGACCTGATCGAAGTAGCCGGTGCCGACCTCGCGCTGGTGGCGGGTGGCGGTGTAGCCGCGGGCCTCGTTGGCGAACTCGCGCTGCTGCAGCTCCGAATAGGCCGCCATGCCGCGGTCGCGGTAGCCGTCGGCCAGTTCGAACATGCCGTTGTTCAGGCTGTGGAAGCCGGCCAGCGTCACGAACTGGAACTTGTAGCCCATGGCCCCCAGCTCACGCTGGAATTTGGCGATAGTCGCGTCGTCCAGCTTGGCCTTCCAGTTGAAGGACGGCGAGCAGTTGTAAGCCATCAGCTTGCCGGGATGCTCCTTCTGGATCGCCTCGGCGAATTTGCGGGCGTCGTCGAGGTCGGGGTGCGAGGTCTCCCACCACAGGACGTCGGCGATCTTCGCGTAGCTCAGGCCGCGGGCGATGCAGTGCTCCAGACCCGTGCCTTCCTTCAGGCGGAAGAAGCCCTCCGGCGTGCGGTTGTCGCGGTCGATGAAGGGCTGGTCCCGCTCGTCGATGTCCGAGGTGATCAGTTGGGCGCTTTCGGCGTCCGTCCGGGCGACCGTGACGGTCGGCGTGCCCATGACGTCGGCGGCCAGACGGGCGGCGATCAGGTTGCGCTCATGCGCCTGGGTGGGGATCAGAACCTTGCCGCCCAGATGGCCGCACTTCTTCTCCGAAGCCAGCTGGTCCTCAAAGTGGACGCCCGAAGCCCCCGCCTCGATGAAGGCCTTCATGATCTCGAAGCTGTTCAGCGGGCCGCCGAAACCGGCCTCGGCGTCGGCGACGATGGGCACGAACCAGTCACGCTTGGCGCCGCCCTCGGCGTGCTCGATCTGGTCGGCGCGCTGCAGGGTGCGATTGATGCGGCGACACAGCTCCGGCGCGGCGTTGGCCGGGTACAGCGACTGATCCGGGTACATGGCCCCGGCGGTGTTGGCGTCGGCGGCGACCTGCCAGCCCGACAGGTAGATGGCCTTCAGCCCCGCACGGACCATCTGCATGGCCTGGTTGCCGGTGACGGCGC
>JAVHYH010000045.1:0-8326 GCA_031119155.1 Brevundimonas sp. | reverse complement strand
ACATCTCCAAGAACTGTATAACAGACACGGCGCCCAGGGCATTGATGAAGGGCTCGGTGTGCAGCAGCTCCCACAGGCGGTTGGCGCCGCGCTCGGCCAGCGTATGGGTGATCGGCACCGAGCCGCGCAGGCGCAGGACGTCCTCCGGGGTGTACGGACGCTCGATGCCGTCGAAGCGGCCTTTGGGCGAAGGAACCAGATCGGCGAAGGTGGTCATGGCGGGTCTCTGTCCTGTGCAGCCGTCGATGCGCGGCGGGTCACGGCAGAGAAACACGCACCGGTCACAAACGACACAGGCAGGACCGGACATATCGCGTCATTGAGTCACAATATGACACTTGCTGTTAAGTCATTTTGTGACATCGTACCGTTATGGACACCGCCGACCGCAAGCTGTTTCTCGGCGGCCGCCTCAAGCGGCTGCGCCGGGATCTGGGCCTGACCCAGACGGCCATGGCCGGCGATCTGGGCGTGTCGCCCAGCTATCTGAACCATATCGAGCGCAACCAGCGGCCCGTTTCCGCGCAGCTGTTGCTGCGTCTGGCGGAAACCTATGACGTGGACCTTCGCGCGCTGGGCCAGTCCGGCGGCCCGGCGTCCGAGGCGACCCTGTCCGAGGCCTTCGCCGATCCGGTGTTCAACGGGCTGGCCGTCCCCCGGCACGAGATCGTCCAGCTGGCCGAGGATCAGCCCGCCGTCGCCGACGCCGTGCTGCGCCTGTATCGCGCCTTCACCGACCGCCGCACCCGCGACCGCGCCGAGGCGGACATCACCGGCGGCGGAGGCGACGAGACGCCCGCCGACCGCGTCCGCGACTTCGTTCAGGCCCGCCAGAACCACTTCCCCGAACTGGACGCGCTGGGCGAAACACTGGCCGCAGCTCTGGAGTCGGAGACGCCGGGCGAAACCTTCGAGACCCGCGCCCGCGCGCGACTGCAGTCCCGGCACGATCTGACCGTCCGCACCCTGCCCGACGACGTGATGGTCGAGTGGACCCGCCGCTATGACCCGCACCGCCGACGGCTGCACCTGTCCGAGACGCTGGGCCCCTCCTCCCGCGCCTTCGCCGTCGCCTACCAGCTGGCGTTGGCCGAGCATGACGCGGAGCTGACAGCCCTGACCGCCTCGGCGGACATGCCGGACGACGCCTCGCGCCGCCTGCTGAAGGTCGCCCTGACCAACACCCTCGCCGCCGCCATCCTGATGCCCTACGGCGCCTTCCATGCCGCCGCCGAGGCCAACGGCTACGACATCGCCCGGCTGGAGGCCCGGTTCGGGGTCAGTTACGAACAGGCGGCGCACCGGCTGACCACCCTGTCCCGCCCGACGGCGCGAGGCGTGCCCTTCTTCCTGATGCGGGTCGATCAGGCGGGCAACATCTCCAAGCGGTTCGCCTCGGGGGCCTTCCCCTTCTCGCGCTTCGGCGGCGCCTGCCCGCGCTGGCGGCTGCACAGCGCCTTCCGCACGCCCGGACGGGTCGTCACCCAGATCATCGAGACGCCGGACGGCGGCCGCTGGTTCACCCTGGCCCGCACCGTCGAACGTCAGGGCCGCGACGCCTTCACCGAGGGCCACGACCTGGCGATCGGACTGGGCTGCGAACTGAAGCACGCCCGCCGCCTGATCCACGCCCGCGGCCTCGATCTGGCGGCGCCCGAGGTCACCCCCATCGGCCCCGCCTGCCGCCTGTGCCACCGCCACCCCTGCGCCGAACGCGCCGCCCCGCCGGTGGACCGCGCCCCGGCGGTGGATGACTGGTCGAAATCGGTCAGCCCCTGGCCGTTCGTGCAGGACCCCGCCGGTTGAACACCGAACGGGCGGGCGCCAGTATCATGGCCATGAGCGACCCGTCCGAACACGAAGGCTATACGAACGAAAGCATGTCGTGGCGCGACTGCATCGTTCCGGTCGGCTTTGTAGGCCTGGTGGTCGCCGCCTTCTGGATCGGACCGTCGGGGTTTTCGATCCTGTTCGCTCTGCTCTGGGTCGGGTACGCGGCCTTCATGGTCCGCACCATCATCTGGCGACGCAAGAAGGTGATGGACGGGCAACTTGAGCGACTGCCCCGATACCTGTCCATCGTGCTTGGAATACGCGCCGTTCTCATCTTCATCGCCCTCGGCCTGTATACCTGCGGTTACTGGCTGGAGTATCGCGGTGAGGCTCCGGCGATATCGGAGAACCTCCGCACTTTCGGGTTTGTCCTGTTCCTTCTGAGCTTCGTTCTGGAATTTGGTTCCGCGTCCTGGAGCAAAAGAAAGCAGAAGCAATCAAGCTGATCCCGGCCTGAGCCTCAGACCAGCTTCACCTTCCCGCTCTCCATCCGGTATGCCACGCCGGTGCGATCAAACAGGCGGGCGATCAGCTCCGCCGGGTTCTCCGCGCCCTCGTCCAGCAACGTGTCGATCTCGCGCCGCACGTCCGGATCGCCGGTGACCTGAAGCAGGGCCTCCAGCCATTCCTCGCGATTGACCTTCCGGTCATCGCGATTGCTCTCGATCAGCGCCTTCAGGAAGTCGAACCAGTCACCACCGGTCGCCCGCTTCTGCGCCGCCTCCGCGGCCAGGGCGAAAACAGCGCCACAGGCATAGTAGGCCCGGTGCTCACTGCGCTGATTGGCTGAAGCCACCGGCTTGACCGCAAGGGTGGTGCAATCATCCACCTCCTCCTGCAGCGCGCTCATCAGGTCATAGGTGGGGCTGAGCACCGCCTGCGCCCGCATCGCCATCAGATCGGCGCCACCTTCGGTGATCCAGGCTTCGCGCGTGTATTCGTAGCGAATGGTCTGCCCGAGCCAGAAGTGCGCGCTCTCGTGGCCGATGAACCAGCGGGCATGGTCGCGCATCTCGGTGGACTCGGTGACGACATTGTCGCCCTCGAACGCCATGACGATCAGCCCCGGCAGAACGCTGCCGCCCATGCTGCGCCGATTGGGCGTGGGGCCGTTCCAACTGACCATGATGGTCGGTTTTTCGGTCTGACCGGGCCCCAGCCGTTCCGCATAGTAGGCGGCGATGCGCGGGGCGAATGTCTTGATCTCGTGGCCCAGCCAGCCCGGCAGGCCGGGATCGATCACCGTCGCCAGACGCGGGCTGTCGACCAGCGCGGCCTGACCGAACAGAACATAGATGTTGCTGCGCTCCGACACCGGCGCCGCCTGACGCTCACCTTCGAACAGGACCGGCCCAGCGGCGTCGCGCCAGGTAATCCGCGAGTTGTCAGCGTCGATATTGGCCTCGTTCAGGTCCATCGGCAGGGCCTCCGCCGCTTCCGGCGAGGCGATGGGGAAGACAGTGAAATGCCCGGCGTACAGCGCCGTCGAACCGTCGGTGAACATCAGGGCCGGATCATAGTCGGCGTTCAGATCCTCCGCCTTCGGCGTCATACGGATGCGCAGGTTACGCGGGACCGGACCACCGTCGGCGGCGCGCAGGATGTCGAAATGGCCGCGCCGTTCCAGAACGACGCCGGGCGTCTCGACCACCCACTGCCCTTCCCGCCAAGGCTTGCCCGTCTCACGCGCCAGGGCCGAGCGCAGGAAGACCCATGTCGGTAAATCGGACGGCAGGGTGAAGTCGGCGGTCCAGCGGTCTCCGTCACGGCTGACGGTCACCAGCGGGACAGGCTTTTCGGCCTCAGGCGGCACGGAGGTGGTGGCGCAGCCGGTCAGCAGCGCAGCGGCCGCGCAGACGGCAAGGATGGCTGAACGCATGGAAACTCCCCTGAATTCCCGAAGCGTAACCGTGCCCTGACCCAAGCGTCAGCTTACGCTTTCGTCACGCTTGCGACCGTGTGAGGGCGCGTTGGGCCGCGGCCAGTTCTCCGGCCATCACGGTCTTCAGCCGCTCGGGGGCGACGATCTCGACCTGCTCGCCCCAGGTGAACAGATGCCAGGCCAGTTCCCGCATGCCCGAGGCGCGGAAGCGGACCAGCACGCCGCCGTCCGCCTGATCCTCGATCGACTGTGTCGGGTGCCAGCGCCAGCCCCGCGCCTCGTCGGCGCCTTCAGGCGGGATGCGCAGAACCACATCCTCAATGGCGTCCTGATAGATGCCGAAGGACTGGCCGGCGAAGACCTGCAGGTCGAAGTCGGCGGGCGGAACGGCCACGCCCGGCTCGGCCTTGACCGCGCTCATCCGGTCCAGCCGGAAGGTCTTGATCGCCCCGGTCTCCCGCTCGGCGGCGACCAGATAGTTGGCGCGGCCGAACATCAGGCCGCACGGGGTCATCACCCGCCGCCGCGCCTCAGCGCCGGGGCGGCTGTAGATGAAGCCCAGCGGCTGTCCCGCCAGCACCGCCTGCCGGACCTCCGCCAGCACGGTTTCATCGGCGGACGCGCGTGGCCCCGCCTGCACCGCCAGGGTTTCGGCCCGCACCAGCGCCTCCAGATCCGGAGCC
The DNA here is from genome assembly GCA_031119155.1 of Brevundimonas sp. Lineage (GTDB taxonomy): Bacteria > Pseudomonadota > Alphaproteobacteria > Caulobacterales > Caulobacteraceae > Brevundimonas. The sequence goes on along the minus strand of JAVHYH010000045.1, from coordinate 3,928 downwards.
AGCCGGTTCAGGGTGGTCGAGCGGACCGCCGACTTCAGCTTGCGCTCCAGCCCCTCCAGCGCCTCGGCCCGGGCCGGTTCGCCGGTCGCGCGCAGCCCCTGCGCGGCGCGGGTCAGCTCGATCAGTTCCTCCGCCGTCGGGGCCTGTTCAAAGGCCGACAGGCCGCCCCGGATGCGCCAGCGCTTGTAGGGCGGGTCGGACACCTCCTCCGCCTGCGGAAACAGCACCACCACCGCATCGCGGATGCGCTCGGCGGTGCGGCGGGCCGTCCCCGTCTCACGCATCATGTCTTCCATGGTCAGGCCTTCGGCGCTGGCCGCCATGCGCCGCGCCAGATCCAGAACCAGGGCTGCTCTGTCAAATCTCATCGCCGGACCAGAGCATACGACCAAAAATGACGCAACGCTGATTTAGAACTCAATCCATCGACAGCGACACACCGCTTCACGGAGTTCAAAAATGGCCTTCGCCCCCACTGCCCACGTTGCCGCCAACCGCTACATGATCGTCCCCTGCGAGGCCGAAGGCGGCCTGGCCGTCATCTGGGATCGTCTGGAAGAACAGGTGATCGACGTCATCGACGCCCGCCAGTCGGCCCGCTACGCCGACGAGGACGCCCTGTGGGACGAAGCCCGCCCCCTGTTCGACCCCGCCGCCGACTTCCGCATGGCCGCCTGATGGCCGCCGCCCTGTCGGTGGCCGCGGGCCTGCTGCTGGTGATCTGGTGCGGGACCTGGCTGCTGCAGATCGCCCTGTGGCTGCTCCAACTGGCGCTGCTGCTGGTGCGCGGATGCGTGATGGTTCTCGCCGGGCTGGCGGGCATGGTCGTCCTGCTGGTCGCTAACCGCGAGGGACTGCGGCGGGCCTTCAGCAATGAGGCGGCGCACCGCCGGGTCCGCACGACCCTGGCTCGCGAGCGCTGGAGCTGATCAGGCCGTCTTCGGCTTGGTCCAGCGATCGATCATCCGCTGGGCGGGCTGCTCGACGAAGCGATGCGCCAGCACGGCCAGCACCACGATCAGGCCGAACAGGCCGATGCCGAACAGGTCGTTCAGCCAGACCGAGCCGAAGTCGATCCGTCGCGCCGGCATCCAGTCCAGCTTGCGCGCGAAGATGATGGTCACCACCAGCACGAACATGTGCACCATGTAGATGGCGAAGGACCACCGGCCCAGCGTCACCAGCGGCTTCGAATCCAGCAGCCGCGACAGGGCTCCATCCTCGCCGGCGAACACCCAGACCGAGACCACGAACAGCAGGGTCACCAGCACCGTCGTCGGGCCCGTCGCATAGCCGATGAAGACGCACAGGCCGATGACCGTCGTGATCTCCAACGCCGTGGCCGCGTGGCCCTTCAGGCGCGGGATCCGCGTCCAGTAACCCTGCAGCAGCGCGCCGAGGAAGAAGCCGTAGACCGCGCGCGGGAAGGCCAGGTCATAGGTGGTGTTCATGTACCGCTTGGCGAACATCAGCACCATCACCGCCCCCACCACCGCCAGAGCCGCCCCGATCCAGCGCCAGCCCTTGGGGATCGCCAGCAGCAGCAGGGCGAAGACGACATAACAGCCGACCTCGACGCTCAGGGTCCAGGACGGGCCGTTCCAAGTCAGGGACGGATGGATGTTGAAGGCCTGGATCAGGAACAGGTTGGAGAAGATCGACTCGATCGAGCGATCCCGCGCGAACGGCGTCACGCTGTCGAAATGGGTCCACAGCCGCACCAGCTCCAGCCCGATGAAGGCGGCCAGCATCAGCACATGCAGCGGCCAGACCCGGCCCAGACGCCGCACCATGAACCGCCCCGCGTCCTTCGGCGTCTTCAGCCGCTGCGCATAAGCATGGGCGATGACGAAGCCGGACAGGACGAAGAAATAGTCGACGAACAGATAGCTGTGCTGGATCAGCCCCCAGTCCCGCCAGTGGGCCGCCACCGGCATGTGGAACATGACCACCAGAATGGCGCAGACCCCGCGCAGGGAATCCAGCGCCTCGAAGCGGCGATGGGCGGGATTCACGGGGGCGGCTGTCGGGTTCACGGCCGCGTGATAGCGCCGGTCGCGGGCGGGCGATAGAGGGGTTTTCAGCAGCCCGCCGTGGCGGGGTTTCCGGTCCGCATCCGCGCCACCGAACGCTCGACCAGTTCGCGCAGGACGGCGGGATCGAGATCGTCCAGCCGGTTCACATAAAGACAGCCCACGGAGCTCTTGTGCTTGCCCAGCCGGGCCAGCAGCGCGTCCGCCCCGTCGAAGTCGCGCGAGACATACAGCACCAGATTGGCCTTGCGCGGCGAGAAGCCGATGATCGGCCAGTCCCCGGTCGGCCCGCGATAGCTGCCATAACCGACGATCGACGGCCCCCACATCACCGCCGGTTCGCCGGAAACCTCGGCCATCAGGGCGTTGATCGCCTCGGCGTCGCCGCGACGACGCGGGTGGTCCACGGCGGCGATGAAGTCCGGCACGGAGGCGTCGGTAGGGCGGGTCTTGGGTTCAGCGGGCATAGATCGTACAACTTTTCCGAGTTATGATCGGGTATGCCGATTGTTTCGATCTTCTTCGGGATCGTGATCCGGATCAACTTCTTCGATCATGCCCCGCCCCATCTGCACGCCGCCTACGGGGACGACGAGGCGCTGTTCGACATCCGGACGGGACGGATAATTGCAGAGCGGCTGCCACGGCGTGAAGCTCGATATGTGCTAGAATGGGTCGTGAAGAACCGGACCGATCTGTTGCGCAACTGGGACCTCGCGGTCGCGGGACAGCCGACCTTCCGGATCGAGGGACTGCAAGATGACTGAGATCAAGATGGTCAAGGCGCGCCGGGTCCGGGCACTGGACGGCTACCGGCTGGAGATCGCGTTTGACGATGACACCATCGGCGTCGCCGATCTGAGCGGTTTTGTGCATTTGGGCCCCATGACAGAGCCTCTTCGGGATCCAGCCTATTTCGAGCGCGTCTTCATTGAGATGGGCGTCCCGACCTGGCCGAACGGCTGCGACATCGACCCGATCAACCAGCACATGCTGATGAGGAAGGCAGGGACGCTACGTCCTCTGAGCGCGGCCGCCTAGGTCACTCGACAACGGCCGCTACGTACTCACCGCGCCTGAGCTCAGACTGTTCTACCGCGAACAAGGGCGCCAACTCCGATACCGGCACATTCAGTTGATCCCCGAGACGCTCCACGCAGCCAGGGCTGCCGATCAATGATCCATCTGGCTTTCGGGCCGGTGCTCGGACAGCGCCACTCTGGTAAGCGGTTTCATGCACAAGGCGGAGAGTCGGCAACCGACCACGCCAACTACCGCCCTCACCGCCTAAGCCACGGCTCCACAGCTCCACCGCCTGGCCATCCTGAAAGACGAGGGTGAACCGAGGCTCCGCATGCCATGGGCCTCGTCTCGCCCTCGTTACGACGCAGGTCGTCTCGATCCGCCGGGCGTCCGAAAACCTATCGACACGGCTTGCCCGTGCAAAGCCGGCCGCGCGATGGACTACATGATCCGGATAGACGGCGACACCTGTCCCCATATCCCACGCGACACCCGCAATGGCGGATACGAAGCCCGCAGCCACGAGCGCCGTCCCGACACGAGGCGACCAATCGACCCTCGGCATCAGGTATAGGGCAAGCGCACCCAAGACAGCCGGCGCGATGGACAGAAAGAAGCCCAGCGCCGAGGTTTCCGGCCACCAAAAGAGCGGTGGTTCGGCCAGTCCTCGTCCAAACAGGGAAATTTCCCGGTTGCCGCCCAGTAGAAAAATGGCGCCAGCCATAGCCATCCACCCGAATACGAGCGTGGCCGCAGGCCAATTTGACGGCTTCTCCCTGAGGTATCGCAGTCGGCTCACAGCGCCTTCACGATCCCCTCGACCATCTTCTTGGCGTCGGCGAACAGCATCATGGTGTTGTCGCGGAAGAAGA
>JAVHYH010000283.1 GCA_031119155.1 Brevundimonas sp. | reverse complement strand
TCGCACGGCATCGTCTCGGGCGCGCTCTTCCTCTGCGTCGGCGTCGTCTATGACCGGATGCACACCCGCGAGATCGCCTTCTACGGCGGTCTGACCAGCCGGATGCCGTGGTTCGCCGCCATCTTCCTGATGTTCACCATGGCCAACGTCGGCCTGCCGGGCACGTCGGGCTTCATCGGTGAAATCCTGACCATGACCGGCATCTATCAGGTGTCGACCTGGACGGCGCTGGTGGCCGCCTCGGGCGTGATCTTCTCGGCGGTCTATGCCCTGACGCTGTATCGCAACGTCATGTTCGGCGAGATCACCAATCCGAAGCTCAAGGACATCGCGGACATCGACAAGCGCGAGCTGCTGATCTTCGTGCCCCTGATCGTCGGCACCATCTGGCTGGGCGTGCAGCCCGGTCTGGTGCTGGACTACACCAACGCCGCCGTCAGCGGCCTGACGTCCGCCTATCAACTCGCGATCGGTGGCTGAGACCATGATGCCTGATCTGATTTCCGCCCTCCGTCTCTCGGCTCCCGAGATCACGCTCGCCGTCGGCGGCCTCGTGCTGCTGATGATCGGCGCCTTCTCGGGCGAGCGCAGCACGCGTGTCGTGTCGTGGCTGTCGGTCCTGCTGCTGCTGGCCGCGACGGCGGTGACCGTCACCGGTCCGCTGGGGCAGGCCTTCAACGGCGCCTATGTGGCCGATCCGCTGTCGGTCTACGGCAAGGCCGTGATCTTCCTGTCCAGCGCCGTGGCCATCATTCTCGGCAACGGCTGGATGCACCGCCAGAAGATCGCCAAGTTCGAATATCCGGTCCTGATCGTGCTGGCCTCGGCCGGCATGGGCATGATGGCGTCGTCGGGCGACCTGATCTCGATGTACGTCGGGATCGAGCTGCACTCGCTGGCCCTGTATGTGCTCGCCGCCTATCACCGCGACGACCTGAAGGCGTCGGAAGCCGGCCTGAAGTATTTCGTGCTGGGCGCCCTGTCGTCGGGCCTGCTGCTGTACGGCGCCAGCCTGATTTACGGCTTCGCCGGTTCGATGCGCTTCGAGGACATCGCCGCCTATGCCGCCACCAACCCGTCGACGGGTCTGGTCTTCGGCCTGGTGTTCCTGATCTCGGGTCTGGCCTTCAAGATCTCGGCCGCGCCGTTCCACATGTGGACGCCGGACGTCTATGAGGGCGCGCCGACCCCGGTCGTGGCCCTGTTCGCCTCGGCTCCGAAGATGGCCGCCATGGTGCTGATCGCCCGCACGCTGGAAGGCGCCTTCGCCAACTCGCACCAGCAGTGGGCGCAGGTGCTGATCCTGATCTCGCTGATCTCGTTCGCCGTCGGCGCCTTCGGCGGTCTGGTGCAGAAGGACATCCAGCGCCTGCTGGCCTATTCGTCGATCGCCAACATCGGCTACGCCCTGCTGGGCATCGCCGCCGGCACGACGCTGGGCGTCGAGGCCATGCTGATGTTCATGACCCTGTACATCATCGACCAGTTCGGCTTCTTCGGCATCCTGCTGTCGCTGAGCCGCAACGGCCGTCCGATCCGCAAGGTCCAGGACCTGGCCGGTCTGCGCAAGGAGCGTCCGCTGACCACCATCGCGCTGACGATCCTGTCGCTGTCGGTGCTGGGCATGCCGCCGCTGTCGGGTTTCTGGGCGAAATACTACGTCTTCGGCGCCGCCGCCGATGCGGGCGGCATCATGCCGGCCGTGGCCGTCGCCGGTCTGGTGGCCTCGGTCGTGGCGGGCTTCTACTACCTGCGCATCATCAAGGTGATGTGGTTCGATCCGGCCCCGGAAGGGACCGCGCCGACCGACGCCGCGCCGGTGGAAGCCAAGACCATCGCCCTGACCGCCGCCGCCTTCAGCTTCCCCGTGGTCATCGTGGCCCTGATCTGGCTCCAGCCGCTGGCCTCGCGCGCCGCGACGGGCTTCGGGGTCAGCTAGGCCGTTGGCGGACGCCCCGGTCCTGCTGCTCGACCAGATCGACTCCACCAACGCCGAGGCCCGTCGCCGGGCCGAGGCGGGCGAGACCGGACCGCTGTGGATCGCCGCCCGACGCCAGAGCGCCGGGCGCGGTCGGCGCGGCCGGGCGTGGGAAGGCAATACCGGCAATCTGTTCAGCACCCTGCTGACCACCACCCGCAAGCCGCCCGCCGAGGCGGCGCAGGTGACCTTCATCGCGGCCCTTGCCGTGGCGGACCTGCTGGACCGCTATGCGCCGCCGTCCGTGGTGACGATCAAATGGCCCAATGACGTGATGCTGGCGGGCGTGAAGGCCAGCGGCATCCTGGTCGAGTCCGGCGCCCATGAGGCGGGTGGCCTGTGGCTGGCGGTCGGCGTCGGGGTCAATCTGGCCGAGGCGCCGGAAGGCACCGAGCGACCGGCGACGGCCCTGTCGCACCATCTGTCCGCCGATCATATCGCCCCGCCGAAGGTGGAGCGGGCGGCCGAGGAACTGGCCGAAACCTTCGGGGTCTGGTTCGACCGCTGGGAGACGCTGGGCTTCCAGCCGATCCTCGACGCCTGGGCGGCGCGGACGCCGGGGCTGGATGGTCCCGCCGTGGCGCGGCTGGGCCATGAGACGATCGAGGGCCGGGCCGAGGGCGTGGCCCCGGACGGGGCGTTGCGTCTGCGGCTGGTGGATGGTTCGCTGCGGCTGGTTTCGGCGGGCGATGTGTTCTTTGGTCCGGGCGCAGGGGAGGGCGGCTGATGCTGCTGGCGATCGAACAGGGCAACACCAATACGCTGTTCGCCGTCCATGACGGCGCGGAGTGGATCGCCCAGTGGCGCGCGTCCACGGACTCGCAGCGCACGGCGGATGAGTATGCGGTCTGGCTGGCCCAGCTGCTGACCACGCGCGGGCTGACGCTGGCGGACCTGACGGGGTGCATCATCTCGTCCGTGGTGCCGCAGTCGATCTTCAACCTGCGCAACCTGTCGCGCCGCTATCTGTCGAGCGAGCCGCTGGTGATCGGGGACAATGTCGAACTGGGCATCCCGGTGCGCATCCTGAAGCCGAGCGAGGCGGGGGCGGACCGGCTGGTCAACGCCATCGGGGCGCATCTGCTGTACCCCGGCGACCTGATCGTCATCGACAGCGGCACGGCCACCACCTTCGACGTCATCGCCGCCGACGGCGCCTTCGAGGGCGGGATCATCGCGCCGGGCGTGAACCTGAGCCTGCAGGCCCTGCACGAGGCGGCGGCCATGCTGCCGCGCATCGCGATCCAGAAGCCGGACAAGGTGATCGGCAAGGACACGGTGACCAACATGCAGTCCGGCGTCTTCTGGGGCTATATCGCCCTGATCGAGGGCCTCGTGGCCCGGATCAAGGCCGAGTGGGGCAAGCCCATGACCGTCATCGG
>JAVHYH010000044.1 GCA_031119155.1 Brevundimonas sp. | reverse complement strand
GATGTCGGCGAAGGTCATCAGGCAGCCGCCGTGCATCCGGTCGCCGGCGTTCATATGCTTCTGCTCGGCCCGGAAGGCGCAGCGCATCCGCCCGTCGGCGTCCGGCTTGAAATAGAACGGCCCCACCACCTGGTCGAAGGTGCCGTGCAGGTCATAGGTCTGCCACCCGGTGAACTCGCCTTCGGTGACGGTGATTTTCGCGACCATTGTGATCCTGCCTTCTTCTCGCTCTCGCAATGCAGCATATAGGCCTCATGAGCGATCCTATCGAAGCCGCCATTTTCGAAAAATTGGCGAAGGCTGACCCCAAGAACGTCGGCGGCAAGAGCATTGAACCCGCGGATGTGGCCAAGGAGCTGCAGCCGGAACAGTGGCAGCGCATGCTGCCCAAGGTGAAGTCCGCCGCCCTGCACCTGATGCGTCAGGGCAAACTGACCATCACCAAGAAGGGCAAGCCGGTCGATCCGAACAGCTTCAAGGGCGTCACCCGCCTGCGGCTGCCGACCCCGGAAGAGACCGCCGCCGCCCTGGCCGCCCTGCCGCCGAAGACGGACGAAGACGAGGACTGATCGGGTCACGGAATGAGCCTTGAGGCCGTTCTCACCGACATCCGCGCCTGCCGGGCCTGTCTCGGCCAGCTTCCGCACACGCCGCGCCCCGTGGTCCGCGTCTTCCCCGAGACGCGGCTGCTGATCTGCGGCCAGGCGCCCGGTCGTCGGGTGCACGAAAGCGGCCTGCCGTTCACCGATCCGTCCGGCGACCGGCTGCGCGACTGGATGGGCGTGGACTACGAGACCTTCTACGCTGACCGCCGTCTCGGCGTGGCCGCGCAGGCCTTCTGCTATCCCGGCACCGCTCCGAAGGGCGGCGACTATCCGCCGCCGAGGAAGTGCGCCGAACTCTGGCGACCCCAGCTCCTCGCCGAACTGCCGAACGTCGAACTGACCCTGCTGGTCGGCGGCTATGCCCAGGCCTGGGCCTTGGGCGAGCGGGTCAAGGCGAACATGACCGAGACGGTCCGGAGCTGGCGCGACTACGCCCCCTCGATCCTGCCCATGCCGCACCCGTCCTGGCGCAACACGGCGTGGCTGAGACGCAATCCGTGGTTCGAGGCCGAGGTCATCCCCTATCTGCGCGAGCGGGTGCGTGGCATCCTTCAATAATTCCGCTCATCCCGGCGAAAGCCGGGACCCAGTTCTTTCGTGAGGCAGGCTGCGTGGGATTAGCCTTTGTACGAGCGTTCCGGCGCCGATCATCCAAAGCACTGGATCCCGGCTTTCGCCGGGATGACCGGATGAGGGGGACGCTTGCGCTCGCCGTCACGCTCACGCTCACTCTCGCCGCCTGCGCCAGTCCGGCGATCCAGCCTGTATTGACCCCGCCGACGGGGTTCACTGGCCCGGCGGTCGAGGCCTCGACGTTGCGCATGGACGACGGCGCGCAGTTGCCACTGGCCCGCTGGGCGTCGCGTGATCAGGAGCCCTGGGCGGTCATCGTCGCCCTGCACGGCATGAACGACACCCGCGCTTCCTTCCGTCTCGCCGGTCCGTACTGGGCCGAGCGTGGCATCGAGACCTGGGCTGTCGATCAGCGCGGTTTCGGTCAGGCGCCCGGCCGGGGCGTCTGGGCGGGCGAGGCGCGGATGACCGAGGACCTGCGCACCGCCGTCGCCCTGGCCCGCGCAAGTCACCCCAATGCGATCATCGCCGTGGCGGGTGAGAGCATGGGCGGCTCGGTCAGCATCGCCGCCTTCGGCTCGGACCTTCCGCCCGCCGCCGACCGGCTCATCCTGCTGGCGCCGGGCGTCTGGGGCTGGACCGCGCAGGGGCCGGTCAACTCCACCGGCCTGTGGGTCGCCGCCCACACGATGGGCCCCTATGCCGTCGACGCGCCCGAATGGGCCATCCGCGCCCACCCGGCCTCGGACAACCGGATCGAGCTGTTCCGCAACGGGCGCGATCCCAACAGCATCATCTCCACCCGCTTCGACACTCTCTATGGTCTGGTCGATCTGATGGAGAGCGCCTCGCGTCGGCTGGGCGACATCCGCGCCCCGACCCTGCTGCTCTATGGCGGGACCGACAATGTGATCCAGAAGCCGGCCATGCGCGCGGCCCTGCGCCGGGCGGGCAATCGGCCTGGCTTCCGCACCGGCTACTATCCCGCCGGCTGGCACATCCTGAACCGCGACCTCCAGGCCGAGACCATGTACCGCGACGTGGAGGCCTTCCTGCGGGATGCGCGCGCGCCGCTGCCGTCCGGGGCAGGGCCGGTGCTGACGGCGCTCGAAGCGAGGGAGTAGGGCTTAGGAATTAGGAATTAGCGGGCGCGTTCTGTTCTCCACTCGCTGAGCCAGGCTCCGCAGACCCTAACTCCTAATTCCTAGGCCCTACTCCCTCCCTACCTCCCATCATCAAACCGCCATGCTTGCGGAGTACCTCCGCGCGGCGTAATCAGCCGCGCAATAAAAATACCCGGGAGTAACGCCTATGAGCATGACCCTTTTCGATTCGCCGTCGTTCGCGAACCACGAAGGCGTCCACGCGGTCTTTGATGAAAAGACCGGCCTGCGCGCGATTATCGCTGTTCACTCGACCGCCCGCGGCCCGGCCGTCGGCGGCACCCGCATGTGGAACTACGCCTCCTCGGCCGAGGCGCTGGAAGACGTGCTGCGCCTGTCGAAGGGCATGAGCTACAAGAACGCCGTGGCGGATCTGGAGATGGGCGGCGGCAAGTCGGTCATCATCGGCGACAGCCGCACCCAGAAGACCCCCGAGCTGTTCGCCGCTTTCGGCCGCGCCGTGTCGACGCTCGGCGGCATCTATTACGCGGCGGAAGACGTCGGCGTGTCGGTCGCCGACATCGCCGAAGCCCGCAAGGTCACGCCGTATGTGCTGGGCCTGTCGGACGGTCCGGAAGCCTCGGGCGACCCGTCGCCGGTCACCGCCGAGGGCGTGTTCCGTTCGACCCTGACCGTCGCCCGCCGCCTGTGGAAGCAGGACGACCTGACCGGCCTGACCATCGCCTTGCAGGGCATCGGCCACGTCGGCGGCTACCTCGCTGACAAGCTGCACGCCGCCGGCGCCAAGCTGGTCATGACCGACGTCAACACGGCCCTGCTGGCCGAGGTCGCCGCCCGCACCAATGCCGAGATCGTCGCTCCGGACGCCATCTATGACGTCAAGGCCGACATCTACGCCCCCTGCGCCCTGGGCGCGACGCTGAACCCCCAGACCCTGGACCGCATCTCGGCCAAGGCTGTCGTCGGCGCCGCCAACAACCAGCTGGCCACCCCGGAGATCGGCCGCATCCTCTTCGAGCGCGGCGTGCTCTACGCCCCCGACTACGTCGTCAACGGCGGCGGCATCATCAACGTCGCCTCCGAGCTGAACGCCCGCAACACCGGCGGCGCCTATGACCCGGCCTGGGTCGAGGGCAAGCTGTCGCGCCTGATGGAGACCCTCGACGAGGTTCTGGAGCGTTCGGCCTCGGAAGGCCGCCCGACCCACGAGATCGCCGACGCCATCGCCGAAGCCCGCATCAACGCCGCCCGCGCCGAAAAGGCCGAGCAGCTGAAGGCGGCGTAAGCCGTCTTCCGATCATGACGAACAGAGCGGCCGTCCTGCTTCCAGCGGGGCGGCCGTTTTGCGTTTGAGCGCCCCCACAATCGCTATCGTCATCCCGGGGGCGCGCAGCGAACCCCGGGACCCAGCGGCGCGCGGGAGCGCGAAGCTGTCGGGAGCGCCAGCGTTTCAGCTTCAATCTTCGGAGTTTCGCCGCCGTCGCGGCGCCGCTGGGTCCCGACTTTCGTCGGGATGACGATAGCAGGGGAGGGCATGCGACCAATTCTGACGCACCGCCCTGCTAGACTGTATTCGTGCCAGCCACGTTCAGCCGGACTCTCCGGACGGACCGGACGGCTTTCGCAGTGTCCGCGCAGTCCGGTTCGATAGACGACATAGACGGGATAGACGGTGTATTTCGACTGTCTCCGCCGTCTCGACCGGCTCTCGTCGTCCCGGATTCGCGCGACAGGCGCATCCGGCCCATCATCCCGCATTCCACCCGCCTTGATTCGGGCCGAGACGCATGACGACGACCACCGCCCGCCGCTCCATTGATCCGCTGCTGATCGTCATGGCGCTCGGCTTTGTCGTGGCCGTGGGGGCCATGGCCTATCCGGCCTTCCGCGCCGATCCGATGAGCACGCCGGGCCTGATCCTGATCTTCACCGTCGGCGCCGTGTCCCTGATCGGCCTGTTCACCTTCGCCCGCAGCGAGAAGCGCCCGCCCACCGGCGACGCCGACGTCGATCTGCTGGACGCCATGGTCGAGCCCGCGGCCCTCGTCTGGTCCACAGGTCAGGTGCTGGCCTACAACGCCGCCTGGGCAGACGCCGGAGGGGCCACTGTCGCCCTGCCGCCCTCGCGTTCCGGCGGCAAGTCCGCCTCGGCCCTCTACATGGCCTTCGCCCAGGCCCGCGCCGGCGAGCATGGCCGCGCCATCGTCACCGTCGGCGAGCGCGAGCTGGAGGTGCTGATCGGCCGGGCCGGGGAGGGGCGTTTCCTCCTGCGCGCCGCGCCCGAGGCGGTCCTGCCCGTCGCGGCCCCCGCCGCCGACCGCCCCGTCGCCGCCCAGAACGGTCCCAGCGGTCGCGCCATGGCCGCCGGCGCCCCCTTCGGTTCGGCCCTGATCCAGGCGGACGACCTGTTCGCGGGCAAGGTCGAGGAGGCCAACGCCGCCCTCGCCCTGCTGACCGGCCCCGCCGCCGCCCGCGACGCCGCCTTCGGCCACCTGTTTGAGCCGTCGGGCGTGATCGAGGCCAAGGCCAAGTTGTCCGGCGGCTCGTCCGGCCCCATCGAGCTGGTCGCGCGCGCCCATCCCGACCGCATGCTCCACCTCTATGTCGCGCCCGAGAACGGCAAATGCCGGGTCTGGCTGTTCGACGTCTCGTCGCAGAAGTCGATGGAACTGCAGCTCTCGCAGGCCCAGAAGATGCAGGCCGTGGGTCAGCTGGCCGGCGGCGTGGCGCACGACTTCAACAACCTGCTGACCGCCATCCAGATGCAGCTGTCCGAGCTGCTGGAGCGCCACCCGGTCGGCGACCCGTCCTATGACGGCCTGAACCAGATCCGCCAGACCGCCATCCGCGCCGCCGATCTGGTGCGCAAGCTGCTGGCCTTCTCGCGCAAGTCCACCGTCCGCCGCGAGCGGCTCGACCTCGGCGAACTGGTCGGCGAGTTCGCCGTCCTGCTGCGCCGCCTGCTGCGCGAGGACGTGCGGCTGGAGACCGACTACGGCCGCGACCTGCCGGTTGTTCTGGCCGACAAGAGCCAGCTTGAAACTGCGGTGATGAACCTGGCCGTCAACGCCCGCGACGCCATGCGCGGCGTGGTCGAGGCGGGCGACGCCGTCGTCACCATCAAGACCCGCCGCCTGTCGCAGGCCGAGGCCCGCCAGATGGGCTGGGTGGCCGCCCCGACCGAGGCCGTGGCCCTGATCGAGGTGTCCGACACCGGCACAGGCGTCCCGCCCGAACTGCTCGACAAGATCTTCGAGCCCTTCTTCACCACCAAGGCGGTGAACGAGGGCACGGGCATGGGGCTGGCCACCGTCTATGGCATCGTCGAACAGGCGGGCGGCCATATCAACGTGACCAACCTCGAGGGCGCCGGCGCCGCCTTCCGCATCTTCCTGCCCGAGGCCGCCGAGGCCGATCTGGCCGAGACGCCGGTGATCGAGAAGGTGGTCAAGGCGCCGCGCGACCTGTCGGGCGCCGGCCGCATCCTGTTTGTGGAAGACGAAGCCGCCGTGCGCGGCATCGCCGCCCGCCTGCTGCGCCAGCGCGGCTATGAGGTGATCGAGGCCGCCGACGGCGAGGAGGCGCTGGAACTGGCCGAGGAGCATGCGGGCCAGATCGACATGATGATCTCCGACGTCATCATGCCCGGCCTCGACGGCCCCAGCCTGCTGAAGAAGGCCCGCAAATACCTCGGCGACGCCCCGGTCATGTTCATCTCAGGCTATGCCGAGAGCGACTTCTCCGACCTGCTGCAGGACGAGACCGGCGTCTCCTTCCTGCCCAAGCCGCTGGACATCAAGACCCTGGCTGAACGGGTGAAGCAGGAACTGCACGCAGGCTGACAGATCGTTCACTTGTCAGGGACGGTCCCCCGCGCCACGGTCCGCGCCGCGCTCTGGAGGGATCCCGCATGAAGTTCGTCGCCGTCAGTCTCGCCGCCCTGTCGCTCGCTCTCGCGACCCCCGTTTTGGCCCAGACGGCGCCGCCGGTCCGTTACGATCTCAGCTTCGACAACGCCGCCCACCACGAGGCCCGGATCACCGTCACCTATCGCGACGTGGGCCGCGAGCCGGTGCGGTTCCAGATGTCCCGCTCCTCGCCGGGCCGCTATGCGATCCATGAGTTCGCCAAGAACGTCTATTCGCTCACCGCCGTTGACGGGGCGGGCCGTCCGCTGACGGTCCAGCGGACCGATCCCTACGGCTGGACCGTGCCCGGCCACGATGGAACCGTCAGCGTCACCTACACCCTGTTCGGCGATCGCGCCGACGGCACCTACGCCCAGATCGACGCCACCCACGCCCACCTGAACATGCCCGCCAGCCTGCTCTGGGCCACCGGCTTCGATGATCGTCCGGTGGAGCTGACCTTCCGCTCGCCCGACCCGTCTTGGCGCATCGCCACCCAGCTGGCGCCCACCGCCGATCCGGCCGTCTTCACCGCGCCGAACCTGCAGTACCTCATGGACAGCCCGACCGAGCTCAGCGACCACAAGGTCCGCGAGTGGACGGTCGATGACGCCGGCGTCGCCCGCACCATCCGCATCGCCCTGCACGATCCCGGCACGGACGAGCACGCCGACATCTTCGCCGAGCGCGGCCGCAAGGTGGTCGATCAGCTGGTCGCCGTCTTCGGCGACGTGCCCGACTTCGACTACGGGACCTACACCTTCATCGCCGACTACCTGCCGCACGTCAGCGGCGACGGCATGGAGCATCGCAACTCCACCATCCTCAGCGGCTCCCGTTCGCTGGCCGAGGCGAACTACAGCCAGATCGGCACCTTCAGCCACGAGTTCTTCCACGCGTGGAATGTCGAGCGCATCCGCCCGGCGGAGCTTGAGCCCTTCGACTATACCCGCGCCAATCCGACCCCGTCCCTGTGGTTCGCCGAGGGCTTCACCAACTACTACGGCCCGCTGGCCATCCGCCGCGCCGGGGTGTCGGACGTTGACGCCTTCCTCGCCAACGTGGGCGGCCAGTTCAACGCCGTGCTGAACAGCCCGGCCCGGGCCTACGGCTCGCCGCAGGAGATGAGCCTGCGCGCGCCCTTCGTGGACGCCGCCGCCTCCATCGACCCGAACAACCCCAACATCTTCGTCAGCTACTACACCTGGGGCGCGGCCCTGGCCCTGTCGCTGGACCTGACCCTGCGCGACCGTTTCCCGGGCGTGACGCTGGACGACTACATGCGCTGGATGTGGCGCCATCACGGGGTGAACGAGGTTCCCTATACGCCGGACGATCTGCGCACCGGCCTCGCCGCCGTCACCGGCGATCAGGCCTTCGCCGACGCCTTCTTCGCGGACAGCATCGGCAGAAGCGAACTGCCCGACCTCGCCCCGCTTCTGGCCCGCGCCGGCATCGTCATCCAGCCCCGCAACGCTGCGGCCGCCTGGCCCGGCCCGGCGCGCCTGCAGGTGACGGACGCGACCGTTCGGTTGGCCGCGGCCACCGTCCCGAACACGCCCCTCTACGTCGCGGGTCTGGAGAACGGGGACGAGATCGTCGCCCTCAACGACAAGGCCATCGACAGCCAGACCGACTGGGACGACGCCCTCAAGGCGCTGAAGCCCGGCGACACGGTCGGCATCCGCTTCATCCAGCGCGGTCTGGAGCGCACGGCGCAGCTGACGCTCGGGACCGACCCGAACATGACGCTGGTCCGGCTCGAAACGACGGGCGGCCAGCCGACGCCGGAGCAACTGGCCTTCCGCACCGCCTGGGTGGGCGAGGAGAGCGCCCAACCCTGACCTCGTCCTGTCCGGGCTTGCCAGTCCGGGGCAGGCGTCGTTCAGTGCTCGCCATCAGATTCATGACCTAGGGGAGTTCGTCATGCTGGATCGTCGTCGCTTTCTTCTGACCACCGCCGCCGGCGCCGGTCTGGCCGCCACGGGCGGCGCCGCCTTCGCCCGCGCCGCCAGCGACGCCGACACCCAGCTGACCGGCGTGATGGACACCATCACCCAGGACCTGCTGCTCAGCTCGCCCGAACTGCTGACCATGCTCGGCATGGACAAGGGGCCGGGCGCCGCGATGAAGTCCCGGCTGGATGACCGGTCGATCGCCAAGCAGGAGGCCGACAAGGCCAAGGTCATGGCCTCCGTGGCGGCCCTGAACCGGGTGGACCGCGAGGCCCTGTCGCCGCGCTTCAAGGTCTATCATGACACCGTCAAATTCTTCGGCGAGACGGCCGTTGAAGGCTACAGCTTCCCCTACGGTGGCGGCATGTTCCCGTCGCCCTATACGGTCAGCCAGTTGGGCGGCGCCTATCAGAGTACGCCGGACTTCCTCGACAGCCAGCACTCCATCGACACGGCCGAGGACGCCGAGGCCTACCTGTCCCGCCTGTCGGCGCTGGCCACCGTCTTCGATCAGGAGACCGAGCGGGTGCGGGCCGACTTCGCCGCCGGGGCGGTTCCGCCGGACTTCGTCATCCAGCGCGCCACCGGCCAGATGGGCACGATCCTCGACGCCGATCCGGCCGGTCTGACGCTGGTCACCTCCGTGGCCCGCCGCGCCGCCGAGAAGGGCCTGCAGGGCGATTGGGCCGCGCGCGCCCTCGCCATCGTCAACGGCGAGGTCCTGCCCGCCCTTGCCCGCCAGCGCGATACGCTCGCCTCGGGCCTGCCGAACGCGACCCATGACGCCGGCTGCTGGCGTCTGCCGAACGGCGAGGCCTATTACGACTACGGCCTGAAATTCTACACCACCTCCACCCTGAACGGGCAGGAGATCCACGACATGGGTCTGGAGCAGGTGGCCGAGCTGAGCGCCCGCGCCGATGAACTGCTGAAGGCGCAGGGGCTGACGCAGGGCACGGTCGGCGAGCGCATCGCTTCGATCGGCAGCCTGCAGGGCCAGACCTATCCGAACACCGACGCGGCCAAGGAACAGCTGCTGGCCGATCTGAACGCCCAGATGTCCACGGTCATGGCGCGGATGCCCGAGTATTTCGGCCGTCTGCCCACCTCCGCCTGCGACATCCGCCGCGTGCCCAAGGAGATCGAGGCCGGCGCGCCGGGCGGCTACTACCAGCCGCCGTCGCTGGATGGCTCGCGTCCGGGCGCCTACTACATCAACCTGCGCGACACGGCCGAGTGGCCGAAATTCACCCTGCCGACCCTGACCTATCACGAGGCGGTTCCGGGCCATCACTTCCAGATCGCCCTGCAGCAGGAGAAGACCGACACCCCGCTGCTGCTCAAGGTGCTGGGCTTCTCGGCCTATACCGAGGGCTGGGGCCTGTACGCCGAGCAACTGGCCGACGAGATCGGCATGTACGAGAACGACCCGTGGGGCCGGATCGGCTGTATCCAGTCGCTGATGTTCCGGGCCGCGCGCCTCGTGGTCGACTCCGGTCTCCACTACAAGCGCTGGAGCCGCGAGCAGGGCATTCGCTACATGGTCGACACCCTGGGCGACCAGGAAACCTCCATCGCCACCGAGGTCGAGCGCTATGCCGTCTGGCCCGGTCAGGCCTCCAGCTACAAGGTCGGCCACACCACCTGGGTGCGCCTGCGCGAGGAGGCCAAGACCACGCTCGGCGACCGCTTCGACATCAAGGGCTTCCATGACGCGGGCCTGGACGCCGGCGGGGTGCCGCTGACGGTTCTGGAACGCGTCATCGGCGACTGGGTCGCCAGCCGTCGCGGCTGAGGGGAAACCGCACCATGATCGACCGCCGCCGCCTGCTCCTGACCGCAACGGCCGGGGCGGGCCTCGCCGCTTCCGGCGCCGCCTTCGCCGCGCCGCGTGACGCCGACGCCGAGCTGGACGCCCTGCTTCAGGGCTGGTTCGACCGTGATGTCGAGCAGTCGCCCGAGACCGCCACCAACCTCGGTCTCGACCGGGGCGAGCGGGCGGGGCTGTCCGGCAAGCTGACCGACTACAGCCAGTCGGCCTGGCGGGATCAACGGGCGCAGGCGGTCGAGCGGCAGCGGGTCTTCCGGGCCTTCGGCGGTCCCGACGACCTGTCCGAGGCGGGCAAGGTCAATCATGCCGTCGCCGCCTTCCGGCTCGAGACCGCCGCCACCGGCGCCGGGTTCGACTACGGCTCGACCCTCGGCGGCGGCCGGATGGGGCCCTATGTCGTCAACCAGCTGACCGGCGCCTATTTCACCGTGCCGGACTTCCTCGACAACCAGCACCGGGTCGAGGACCGCGACGGCGCCGACGCCTTCCTGTCGCGCCTCTCGGCCTTCGGCCCCGCGGTCGACGCCGAGACGGTCCGCATCAACGCCGATGCAGGCAAGGGCGTCATCCCGCCCGACTTCGTCCTCGACCTGACGATGGGCCAGCTGCGCGCCCTGCACGGTCAGTCCTCCGCCGACATGGCCATGGTCCGTTCGCTGGAGCGAAAAGCCTCGGCCGTCGGCCTGTCCGGCTATGGCGAGCGCGCCGCGCGTCTGGTCGAGACCGAGGTCAAGCCGGCCCTCGCGCGCCAGATCGAGGCGTTCGAGGCCCTGCGGCCCCGCGCCGTGCATGACGCCGGCGTCACCCGCGTCCTGCCGCAGGGCGAGGCCTTCTACGCCCACGCCCTGAAGCACTGGACCACCACCACCCTGACCGCCGACGAGATCCACGCCATCGGTCTGGAGCAGGTCGCCGAGATCAGCGCGGACATCGACGCCATCCTGAAGGCGCAGGGGATGACGCAGGGCACGGTCGGCCAGCGCATTGACGCCCTGAACAAGGATCCGGCCCAGCTCTATGCCGAGACCGACGAGGCCAAGGCCCAGCTGATCGCCGACCTGAACCGTCAGGTGCAGGCGCTGGAGCCCCTGCTGCCGCGTCTGTTCGGCCACCTGCCGCGCGCGGGCGTCGAGGTCCGTCGCGTGCCGCCGGCCATCGAGGCGGGCGCGCCGGGCGGCTACTATCAGGGGCCGCCGCTGGATGGTTCGCGACCGGGCGCCTACTACATCAACCTGCGCGAGGCGAAGAACTGGCCCCGCTTCGCCCTGCCGACCCTGACCTATCACGAGGCCTCGCCGGGCCATCACCTGCAGGTCGCCCTGCAGCGCGAGAACACCGGCCTGCCCCAGTACCGCCGCGCCAACGGCTTTTCGGCCTACAACGAAGGCTGGGCCCTGTACGCCGAGGCGGTCGCCGCCGACGATCTGGATGTCTATGCGACCGATCCGCTGGGTCGGGTCGGTTTCCTGATGTCCTATCTGTTCCGGGCGGTGCGTCTGGTGGTCGACACCGGCATGCATGCGAAGGGCTGGAGCCGCGAACAGGCCGTCGACTACATGGTCGCCTCGGGGGCAAAGCCGGTCGGCGCGGCCAACAGCGAGATCAATCGCTACGCCTCGATGCCGGGTCAGGCCTGCGCCTACAAGATCGGCCACACCGTCATCGCCCGCCTGCGCGACGAACAGTCCCGCCGGGCCGCCGCCTTCGACCTGCGCGCCTTCCACGATCAGGTGCTGGCCAACGGCTCTGTGCCGCTGGCGGTGCTGGAGCGACTGATCCGGGGTTACTGAGCTCCGGCGCGGGCCTCGATCACCGCGGGGTCCGCGTCCGCCACCGACATCAGCCACTCCCGGAAGCGCCGGATCTTGGGCGACCGCCGCCGCCCCTCCGGCCAGACCAGATAGTAGCCGGAGTGGAAGGATACCGTCTGCGCGAACGGCCGCACCAGCAGCCCGGCCCGGATCTCCCGCGCGAACAGGATCGGCGAGCCCAGCGCCACCCCCTGGTCGCCCAGCGCCGCCGCCACCTCCAGCACCTGATAGTCGGCGGTCAGCCGGATGGACGGACGGCGCCCCTCGCTCAGGCCGGCGGCGGCGAACCAGTCGGCCCACTCCTTCTCCATCCCGATCCGCGGCGCCTCCAGCAGATCGCAGGGCTCGCGCAGGTTCAGCCGTTCAGCCATGGCCGGGCTGCACAGGGGGGTGAAAAGCGACGGCATGAACAGCTGGCTCTCCAGCCCGGGCCAGTCGCCGTGTCCGGACCGGATGCCGACGTCGAAGCCCTCGCGCGACAGGTCCAGCACCGCCGGGTTGGTGTCCAGCCGCACCGCCAGCCCGGGGTTGGCCAGCTGGAAGGCGCCCAGATGCGGGGCCAGCCACTGGCTGGCCAGCGTCGCCAGCGTCGTGATCGACAGGATGTGCTCGTCCGCCTCGGTCAGGTCGCTGATCGCCCGGCGCAGCAGGGTGACCGCCTCGGTCGCGGCGCTGGACAGGCGCTCGCCCGCCTCGGTCGGTTGCACCTCGCGAGGCAGGCGGCGGAACAGGCTCTGGCCCAGCCGACCCTCCAGCGCTTTGATCTGCCAGCTGACCGCCGCCTGGGTCATGCCCAGTTCCTCGGCGGCGCGGGTGAAGCTTTTCAGGCGGGCGGCGGCCTCGAACACGCGGATGGAGGCGAGGGGGATTCCGGACAGGGGGTCGGCCATAAGCAAGCCTTATGAGGTGGGCCGCCAATCTGGTTTGTCCGCCAGTCCTGTCAAGCGCAATGTCGTCGAAGGAACAGACGCGAGTAGAGGAGGCCGATATGGAAGAACTGCACCACACGCATAAGGAACCCGCATGGGGCTGGCTCTCTGTGCTGGAGGACTGGCGCCGCAGCCGCACCCGTCAGCGCCTGCGCGCGCAGACCACCGCCGCCCCGGTTCGCGGCCGCTGAGGCGCCTTCCCGATCCGGTCCGCCGCAGGAGAATGTCCCTTCCCCCGCGTTGACCGTCGGCCTTCTCCTGAGGGCCGGAGCCCGGCGTCGGAGTTTCCTGCTCCCGACGCCGGGCTGACATTCTCCGTTCCCTGACGGTCGCGCTTGCTTGTCACGCGACGACGGCCACGCGAAGGTGGCTGAACGTTTCGGGGAAGTCAGATGATCAATCGCCGCCGCCTGCTCGGATCCACCGCCGCCGGGCTTGGCCTGCTGGCCGCGCCTGCCGTCGCCCGTGTGCTCGTCCCCGCGCAGGACAGCCCCGCCCGCGCGGCGGCGCGCGGCCTCTATGACCGCATATTCGAGGGCGGGCTCCGCGCCTCGCCGATGGGAGCCACCAGCCTCGGGCTCGACAGCGGCGAGAACGCGGCCCTCAAATCCCTGCTGGACAGCCGGACCTATGCCGACCGCCTGAACACCTTCAAGCCGATGGTGGAGGCGCGCTCCGCCCTGGCCGCCGTCGATGTGTCCGGGCTCAGCGGTCGCGACCGCTCGGACTATGACACCGTCGTCTGGATGGCCGATCGCGCGGCCGAGATCGACGCCTTCCCCTTCGGCGGCGTCGACAGCTACGGCTACCCCTGTCCCTATGTCGTCAGCCAGCTAACCGGTCTGTACCAGGCGGTCCCCGACTTCCTCGACAGCCAGCACACGGTCGAGACCGCCGCCGACGCGGAGGCCTATCTGGCCCGTCTGAACAGCTTCGCCGAGGGTATGAACCACGAGACCGCGCGTGTGGCGAAGGACGCCGACGAGCATGGCCTCGTTCCGCCGGACTTCATCCTTCGCAAGACCCTGGTCCAGCTTCGCGCCCTGCGCGGCCAGACGGGGGAAGGCGCGCCGCTGGTTCAGTCGCTGGTCCGCAAGGCCGCCGAGGCGCAGGTCGCCGGCGACTGGTCCGGGCGCGCCGTCGCCCTGGTGGACGGTCCTGTCGCCGCCGCCCTCGACGCCCAGATCGCGCAGATGGAAGCTCTGCTGCCGCGCGCCGTGCATGACGCCGGCATCGGCGCCCGCCCGGGCGGACAGGCCTATTATGAGCTCTGCCTGCGCTTCCAGACCTCGACCGGTCTCAGCCCGCGCGAGGCGCATCAGGTCGGGCTGGAGCAGGTGGCGCAGATCGAGGCGCTGGCCGATCCGCTGCTGCGCGCCCGGGGCTATACCGAGGGCTCGGTCGGCGCGCGCCTGACCGCCTTCGGCAAGGATCCGGACTATCAGTATCCGAACACGGACGAAGGGCGCGCCGCCCTTCTGGCCGACCTGAACCGGCAGGTCGTCGCCGTCGAGGCGCGCCTGCCCGAGATGTTCGAACGCCTGCCCCGCGCCCGCGTCGAGGTGCGCCGCGTGCCGGTGTCCATCGAACTGGGCTCGCCCCGCGGCTATGCCCAGAGCCCGTCGCTGGATGGCTCGCGACCGGGCGCCTACTACATCAACCTGATCGACACGGCGATCTGGCCGCGCTGGTCCCTGCCGACCCTGACCTATCACGAGAGCCTGCCGGGCCATCACCTGCAGGGGGCGCTGGCGCTGGAGGCGACGGATACGCCCCTGCTGCTCAAGTCGACGGGCTTCAACGCCTATGGCGAGGGCTGGGGCCTCTATGCAGAGCAGTTGGCCGATGAGCTGGGCATGTACGACGCCTTCCCCGAAGGCCGCCTCGGCTACCACCAGTCCTTCCTCTACCGCGCCGCCCGCATCGTCATCGACACCGGCATCCATGCCCTCGGCTGGAGCCGCGAACAGGCCATCGCCTATATGATCGAGACGGTGGGCCTCGCCCCCGGGGCGGCGGAGAGCGAGTGCGAGCGCTACTGCGTCTGGCCGGGTCAGGCCTGCGGCTACAAGATCGGCCACACCGAGATCGACCGACTGCGCACGGTGGCGAAGGAACGGACCGGCGACCGGTTTGACATCAAGAGCTTCCACTCCGCCGTTCTGGACGGCGGCGCCATGCCGCTGGAGGTGCTGGGCCGGGTGGTCGATCAGTGGACGGCGGCGCGGCTGGCCTGACCGGCCGGCCTCACCCCCGCGTCCGCCAGGTCGTCGGCCACAGGTCGGAGTTCATGCCCCAGCAGTCCGCCATCGTCTTCTGCTCCGACAGGACGAAGCCGCCGGTGGTCCAGGTCCAGGTGGTGATGGTCCCGCAGTCGCCCAGACCGCGCCCGCGCGGGAAGACCGTCAGGGTCCGGCGTTGGGCGTCATAGAAGGGGTTCACCAGCCACTGGTCCTGTCCGCCGATGTCGCCCTCGGTGCGGGCCGTTCGTTCGGGCAGCTCCGCTGCGCGCACGCCCGAGCCGTCGGGACGCGCCAGATACAGCACATAGGTGGCGTTATAGGCGCCGCTGCCGCAGGGGACGCCCCACAGCACCGTCGACTGATCCAGTCGCGCCGCGAGGATCGCCTGATTGAGGGTCGGATTGCCTTCCGCCCGGCAGGCCTTCACCTCGTCCAGCGCCTCGATGGCGGCCGGAACCTTCAGCCCGCGCGGCGTGCCCTCAAGCGGATCGGCGGCGCCTTCGAAACCGGCCTGCGAGATGGCCGGGGCCGGGATGACGCGGGGCAGGGCGGGCGCCGGCGGCACGACCGTCCCGGTTCCGCGCCGGACCAGCGCCGTGGTGGTGTTCAGCCGTCCCTGCCGTTCGTCGATCCACAGCAGTGCGGCCTTCAGGCCCGAAGCGGGAACCACGCCCTTCTGACCGCCGCCTTCCAGCGTCAGCGTCTGCGCGTCGGCGGCGGCGATCAGCCCATCGGTCGGCGAGCCGGAAATCCCGTCGGCGCAATAAAGACCATCCGTGCCCTGCGTCCGCAGGACCCGCCGGGCATCCGCCGACAGGGTGACCGCGCCGGGAGACTCGTCCTGTCCGACGAAGCCGATGCCGAAGCCGACGCAGGGACCGTCCGTCGCGGCGCCAGGCGCGCGGGTGATGCGGATCCAGCTTGTCGCGTCCGAGCCGCTGTAGGCCACGCACAGATTGCCGTTGTCGCAGACCGCATGCCAGTCGCGGAACTGGCGCACCTCGCTCTGCACCGCCGGCCCGCCCGCGGGCGTCGCGGCGTCGGGCGTCCCGGTCGGCGTCGGCGCGGGCGCCTGTGCGCCCGGCGTTTCGGCCTTGTCGGCATCCTGCTGTCCGCAGGCGGCGAGACCGAGAACCGCCAGCGAGGCGGCAAGCATCATTCGCATGGAATATCCCCCTTCAGGATCAGATCTTCCGCAGGCCGTCGGGCTTGTGCGCCGCCCGCGCGCCGGTCTTCGAACTCTCGACGATGTATTCCGGGTTTTCCAGAGAGGCGGCGACCTTGTGGTCCCTGATGTGCGTCGGCTTGGTCAGCTTTCGCACCACCTTGCCGGTGCTGGTTCCCTGGCTGTGCCGCCACTGAACCCGGTCTCCGGCCTTCAGCTTGTCCGCCATTCTTCCTGTCCCTGAGGTCGCGCTCATAGTCAGCGAGCACGCGGCGCATCAGTTCCGGATCGACCAGGACCGGGGCCTCGCAGAAGGTGAGGATCCATTGCTCGGTGAGCTTCTCAAGGTCATCGGTCATACGCCCCAACAGTCGTTACGCTTGTTTACTCCTTGGCCAACGACTGTCGGCGACCGGACGTTCAGCTTGGCCGTGAAAGACTTTTTCGAGGCAGGGTAAACGCCGTTCAGGTGCGCGACGACCGGTCGGGCTTTGCGCCCCGGCGCGAGGGGGCTATACCCCCGCCCAACCCTTCATATTCCCCAAGGCAGAGGCAGCATCCGCATGGCCAAGATCAAGGTCGATAACCCCATCGTCGATATCGACGGCGACGAAATGACCCGCATCATCTGGCAGATGATCAAGGACAAGCTGGTCTTCCCGTTCCTGGACCTGGAACTGGACTACTACGACCTGGGCATGGAGCACCGCGACGCCACCGACGACCAGGTGACCATCGACGCGGCCCACGCCATCCAGAAGCACGGCGTCGGCGTGAAGTGCGCCACCATCACTCCGGACGAAGCCCGGGTGAAGGAGTTCGGCCTGAAGAAGATGTGGAAGTCGCCGAACGGCACCATCCGCAACATCCTCGGCGGCGTCGTCTTCCGCGAGCCGATCATCTGCTCGAACGTGCCGCGTCTGGTTCCGGGCTGGACCCAGCCGATCGTCGTCGGCCGTCACGCCTTCGGCGACCAGTACA
>JAVHYH010000043.1 GCA_031119155.1 Brevundimonas sp. | reverse complement strand
CATCCGGATCATGCGCCGATCCTGATCATGCTGAACGCCAAGACCGGCCGCCCCTCTATGCCGGGCGGGGCCGCGCTGCTGGACTTCGACACGGCGGCCTGGGACGCGCTGGACGCCGAGATCCGCTCGGTCTTCGGCGAGGAAGGGCTGATCACCCCCGATCAGGTGCGCGGCTCGCATCGCACCCTGCGCGAGGGCGTGCTGGCGGGCGGCTGGCCAGCGCTGGGCGAAGCGCGCGGCAAGGTCTTCTTCGCGCTGGACGAAGGCGCGGAGAAGGTCGCGAGCTATCGCGGCGACCGGGTGTCGCTGGAGGGTCGCGCGATGTTCGTGAACACGGACGAGACCTCGCCCGCCGCCGCCTATCTGACGCTGAACGATCCGGTGGCCGAACAGGCGCGCATCCGGGCGGCGGTGGAGGCGGGCTTCGTGGTCCGCACCCGCGCCGACGCCGACACCGCCGAGGCCCGCACGGGAGACGTCACCCGCCGCAGCGCCGCCCTGTCCAGCGGCGCCCAGTACATCTCGACCGACTATCTGTGGGCCGATCCGCGCTTCCCGGCCTATGAGGTGCGGCTGACCGGCGGCACGGCGGCGGCCTGCAACCCGGTGCGGGCGGCGGCGCGCTGTGACGAACTGATGATCGAGATGACCGCCGGCGCGCCGGAGCGGGGCTATCTGGCGCGGGAGGACCGCCCGGACCTGACGGTGGCCCTGGCCGCACCGCCGGAGCCCGGCTCGACCCGCGACCGGGCCAATGCCGAAATCTTCCGCGAGACGCGGGCGCTGGAAGGCACGGCGCGCTGGACCCTGGCTATCGACGACGTGCGCGGGACCATGTTCCATCACTTCGCCGACGCGCTGGGCGTCGAACTGACCGAGGCCGAGGCGCCGATCCTGTCCGCCCTGCTCCAGCGCTCGGGCAACGATCGCTCGGTCGTCGGCGTCGCCAAGGATCACTGGGGCACGCAGCGCCCCTACATCGGCACGGACCTGCCGATCTGCGAGGCGAAGACCGACCATCTGGCGGGCAATCCCGACTATCCGTCCGGCCATTCGGCGCACGGCATGCATGTGGCGATGATCCTGGCGGAGCTGGCCCCGCAGCGGGCGGACATCCTCTACGCCCGGGGCCGCGAGTTCGCGGAAAGCCGCTACATCTGCGGCTCACACAGCTACAGCGCCGCCGAGGCGGGCATCCTGTCGGGCGCGATCATCTACGGCGCCGAACAGCGGTCGGACGCCTTCCAGCGCGACATGGAGGCGGCCCGCGCCGAGGTTCAGGCGGCCCTTGCCCGGGCCGGCCGCTGACCGAACGCGACATCGCCGTGAAGTTTGAATGAAACCTGCTGTCACACATTGAGGGCTCCCGCCGCGGGGTCGTTGAGGGCCACGGGGGCGCATGCCGGACGGACTGATCCGACGGCGGCCGCCGACGTCAAACAGCGACCCAGCGGAGATTTCGAAGTGACCGGATCGAACCTTTATCGCGGCCAGGGCCGTACCGGCCGTCTGGCCCTGCTGATGGGCGGCGCCGCCGCGATCAGCCTGATGAGCGCCGGCGCCGCCTCGGCCCAGACCGCCGCCGCGCCGCAGGACGACGCGACCCAGTTGGACGAAGTCGTCGTCACCGGCGGCAGCTACCAGCGCAGCCTGGAGCAGGCGATCGACATCAAGCGCGACAACGTCGGCTTCTCGGACGCCATCGTCGCCACCGACGTCGCCAACTTCCCGGAACAGAACCTGGCCGAGGCGCTGCAGCGCATCCCCGGCGTGACCATCGAGCGCAACCGCGGTCTGGGCAGCCGGGTCAGCGTCCGCGGCCTGCCCGCCGACTTCACCTTCGTCAGCATCAACAACTTGGCCACCGCCTCGGGCAGCGGCGGCCGTGAGGTCGAGCTGAACATCTTCGCCTCGGAAATCATCCAGCAGGTCGTCGTCCAGAAATCGCCCCGCGCCTCGGACGAGGAAGGCGGCATCGCCGGCACCGTCGACATCTCGACCGCCCGTCCGTTCGACTACCGCGACCGTCAGCTGGTCGCCTCGGTCGAGGGCTCGCACAACTCGATCTCGGACGAAATCGACCCGAAGGTCTCCTTCCTGGCCAGCGACACCTGGGGTGATTTCGGCGCCCTGGTCTCGTTCTCGACCGCCCAGCGCTCAAACCGCACCGACTCCAACTCGGGCATCAACTTCCGTCCGTTCTTCCGTTTCTCGGAAATGGGCAGTGGTCGCGGCCAGCAGGCCATCGACGTCCTTGAGCGCGACACCGGCATCGTCATCACCGACCGCATGGACCGCCGGCAGACGGAACGGATCGTCTTCCAGGACAAGGTCGGCGACCGGATGTACATGACCGAGCAGGACCAGTGGGGCGGCACCCTGTCGCTGCAATACCGTCCGTCGTCCAACCTCAGCCTGACCTTCGACGCCATGGTCGGCGGCTATGAGACGACCGAGGACGAGTACGACGCCGCCGCCTATTCGGCCTCCAGCCGCAGCACGCTGGACACCATCCACGAGTACGACGACACCACCCTGGCCGACCACGGCATCGTGGTGCTGCGCGACGTGTCCTACACCGCCACCCAGCACGAGATGCTGAGCAAGGAGCGGATCAACCAGACCGACTATTCGCAGTTCGCGGGCACGCTGGACTGGAGCGGCGACAGCTGGGAGCTGAGCGCCATGGTCGGCTACTCCGGCGCCGAGAAGACGCTGGACTACGCCAACCTGAAGCACGTCGCCTATGCCCCGTCGCGCACCCGCTGGACCGGGAACGGCGGCGAGACCGTGCCGAGCGCGAACTCGGGCGGCTTCGACATGTACAGCTCGTTCGACAGCTATCTGTTCGAGGCCTACGAGACCTCGTTCGAGCAGATCAACGACGACAAATACGCCGCCCAGGTGGACTTCACCCAGCATCTGGGTCTGGACGTCTTCCCGGCCCTGACCAGCGTCCAGGTCGGCCTGCGCTACACCGACAAGAGCACCGAGCGTCAGTACGGCACGCTGAACATCCAGGGGCCGACGGCGGGCAGCACCGCCTGGCTCAACACCCGTCGCCTGTCGGACAGCGTCCTGACCCCCAGCAGCGAGCTGGCCCCCGGCGGCGGCTACACCATCCGCGACCTGAACTGGAGCCAGGTGTCGAACGACTACGCCCGTCGCACCTTCCGCTACGCCGGCTTCTCGACCCCGTTCAACCCGGGCGAATACTATGAGGTCTCCGAGCAGGTTCTGGCGGGCTACGCCATGGCCAATCTGGACTTCGACATCGGTCTGGTGCCGGTCAGCGTCAACGCCGGCGTTCGCTACGTCGATACCTCGGTCACCTCGTCGGGCTATCACCAGATCCAGACCCCGACCGGCGGCACCACCTTCACCCCGGAGCCGGTGTCGAGCGACGGCGGCTATGACAAGGTCCTGCCCAGCCTGAATTTCACGGCCGAGCTGACCGACAGCATCGTCTTCCGCGGCGCGGCCTCGGAGACCCTGATCCGTCCGTCGCTGACCAACCTGGCCTACAAGCGCACGGCCAGCTGGAGCACCTTCCGCTTCACCGACGGCAACCCGAACCTGAAGCCGACCTACGCCAAGCAGTGGGAACTGGGTCTGGAGAAATATCTGCCGGAAGGCGGCCTGCTGGCCGTGTCCTACTTCTCCAAGACCATCGAGGGCGTCGTCCGTCAGGCCCTGACCGGCACGGTCGAGGACGTCACCGTCTACAACGCCAACGGCACCGTGAACGGCGTTTACGACTTCGACGTCTACAGCCCGATCAATGAGCCGGGTTCGTACGACGTCAGCGGCGTCGAACTGGTCGCCGTGGTTCCGTTCGGCATGTTCTGGGAACCGCTGGAAGGCTTCGGGATCAACGCCAACTACACGATGCTGGACAGCTCGCTGACCGGCTCGTCGACCATCGGCGTCCCGACCCCGCCGATCGGCCTGGCCGACAACACCTACAACGTCACCCTGTTCTACGAGAACGACCGCTTCCAGGCCCGCGCGTCATACAACTACAAGGACGCCTACGTCGAAGGCATCGGCTACGAAATGTACCCGATCACCCGCGACGCCTACGGCCAGACCGACGTCTCGGTCAGCTACAACCTGACCGACAACATCCAGCTGAACCTGGAGGCCATCAACCTGACGGACGAGCGGACCTCGGGCTACACCATGGATCCGTCCTTCCCGGTGATGGACGAACTGTCGGGCCGTCGGGTCAGCTTCGGCATGCGCATGGACTTCTGACCTTGCGCCACGCCTGCGCCAGCACACGGACTGTCTCCTGATCCCCGGGACCACAGCCCGTGCGGACGCCCCCTCCGGTGGAGGGGGCGTCTTCGCGCGTCCGACGCGGGACGACGCGCGACAGGCGGAGGCCGTCACCGGCCTGCGCCGCGACATCGTCGCCTATCTGCAACGCAAGGGAGAGGCGACCGGCGACGCCGAGGACGTGGTGCAGGAGGCCTTCGTCCGCTTCCACCGCGCCGGGCACGACCTGACCGCCCCCGACGCCCGGCCCCTGCTGTTCGTCATCGCCCGCAATATCCGCAACGACCGATGGAAGGCCGCCGGACGGGAGTCCCGCCGACACATCGCCGAAGACATCCATGATCTGGACGCCGGTCCCCGCGCGCTGGCCAGCGAGGAGCGCCGGGCCGACGAACGCCTGATCGGACGCCAGAACCTGGCCGCCGCCGCCGCGGTGATCCGCGCCCTGCCGCCCCGCACGCGCGAGGCCTTCCTGCTGAACCGCTTCGAGAACCAGACCTATCGCCAGATCGCCCAGCGACTGGGCGTGTCGGTCAGCATGGTCGAGAAACACATCGCCGAAGCGCTCCGCCAACTGAAGAAATCGACGGAGGATTGAGGTGTTGGTCTCCGCCGTCGTTGTGTGTTCTGAGGCCGCCCTCATCGCGAGGGGCGGCAAGCCGTCACGAGAGAGTTTCGCCCGTCCATGATCGACCGCCTGACCGCCCTGTTCACCCGTCGGCCGGAAACGGCCGAGGACTGGCTGGCCCGCATGGGCCAGCCGGAGGTGAGCCCGCGCGACCAGGCCCGCTTCCTGGACTGGCTGGACGCCGACCCGGACAATCTGGATCGCTATGAGGCGGCCAAGATGCAGCGCGCCGCGCTGGAGCCGCTGCATGCGGTGTTCGAGACCGAACTGGCCCGGCTGCGCTGGCGTCAACGCCGGCCCGCCGCCTCGCGCCGGTTCGTGCTGGCGGGCGGACTGGCCGCCACGGCGGTGATCGGCGGCGTCATGGCCCTGAGCCTGATGCCCGAGCGCAGTCGCCTGTACGAAAGCGCGCCGGGCCAGATCAGCGACGTGGTGCTGGCCGACGGATCGAAGGTGACGCTGGACGCCGGTTCGGCCATCCGCGTCGCCCTGTCCGACGATGTGCGGCGGGTGACGCTGGAGCGCGGCGCGGCCTATTTCGAGGTGGCCCACGATGCGGACCATCCGTTCCAGGTCGGGCTGCGGGACCGCAACGTCATCGTCACCGGCACCCGGTTCGTGACCGCGATGGAGGCCGAGAGGGCGGTGGTCTCCTTGCTGGAAGGGCGGGTGGTGATCGCCGATCGCGACGCGGCCCACCCTAACGCCCTGACGACCGGCCTGGCCCTGACGCCCGGCGACGAGGCCCGCTATCGGCCGGGCGGCGCGGTCGTCCGCAAGGCGCGGACCGATCTCGACGCCGCCACCGCTTGGCGCAAGCGTCGCCTGATCTTCCAGGACGCCCCGCTGTCCGAGGTGGTGGCCGCCCTGTCGCGCTATTCCGACCGTCCCTTGCTGCTGGCACAGACCGGCGCGGACGACCTGCGGGTGACCGCCATCCTGCCGCTGGAGGGCGACGCCCCGCTGATCGAGCGGGTCGATGCGCTGTTGCCCGTCCGGGTGCAGCAGACGGCGGACGGTCGGGTCCTGATCCGCACCGAATAGGGCCATCGCAGACCTGTCACGCCGACGCGATAAGGACACGCCTTCGTCGCATCGCCACCTGACAGGGCCTCCGAAGCTTGCACCCGTTCGCCCGACCGTTGTCGGCCCTCGTCGCGCCGGCACTGACCGGCGCGGTGGCGGCGCTGACGCTGACGGTCAGCCCGGCGCAGGCGCAGACGGCACCGTTGCAGACCTTCGACATTCCCGCCCAGGACGCCTCCGCCGCCCTGCTGCAGCTGTGCGCCGCCGCCGACTGCGACCTGGCCTTCGTGCGGAGTTCCGGTCCGGCGGTGCGGACGCAGGCCGTGCGCGGGCGCATGACCTGGCGGCAGGCGCTGGACCGGATGCTGCAGGGTACGCCCCTGCGCCGGCGCTTCATCGGGGAACGCGGGGTGCGGGTGTGGGTCGAGGCCCGGCCTGCGACACGCGCGGCGCCGCCCCCTCCCCCGCCGCCGCCCGAGGAACCCACCGAACTGTCGCCGGTCATCGTGCTGGGCCGGCTGTCGGACCAGATCGACGAGGCGCTGGCCCGCAAGCGGGATGCGGACATCATCTCGGACGTGGTGACCGCCGGACGGATCGGCGACCTGCCCGCCGCCAACCTGGCCGAGGCGCTGCAACGCGCGCCGGGCGTGGCGGTCGAACGGGAGGTCGGCGAGGGCCAGTTCGTCAGCGTGCGCGGCCTCGGCCCCCTGTTCCAGTCGGTGACGCTGAACGGCGCCCCGGTGGCGTTCAACGAGAACATCCGCAACTCGACCCAGAGCGGCCGGCAGTTCCGCTTCCGCGCCCTGTCGCCTGACCTGCTGGCGGGGGCGACCCTGTCCAAGAGCGCGACGCCGGACATGATCGACGGCGGCATCGGCTCCAATATCGACATCGAGACCGTGGGCGGTCTGGACGACGAGCCCTTCCTGACCCTGCGCGCGGGCGGCGAGATCGAGGCCCGGACGGGACGCCCCGGCGCGGAGCTGTCGGTCGCCGGGCGGGCGGTCTCGACGGATGGAAATCTGGGCGTGGTGGCGGGCGTGTCGCAGGAGGACCGCTCGGTCCGCTACGACCGCTTCCAGATCCAGCGCTATGGCGAGGTGGAGATCGGCGGGACCACAGTCATCGCCCCCAGCGACGTGCGCACCACGGTCGAGCGCGAGGACCGCCGACGGCGCAGCGCCTTTCTCGGCGCCGACTGGCGCGTGTCGTCGGATCTGTTGCTGGACCTCGACGCCCTGGCTTCCACTTTCGACAACGCCATCCGCGAGGATCGGCTGGTCTATGGCTTCGGCGAGCGGCTGGCCCAGCCGGGCTCCAGTGTCCTGATCCGCAACGGCGTGGTCACGGGCGGCGAGGTGACCGGCGGTCGGATCGACAACAACACCGAGATTTCCGATCAGGCCCACCTCAATCTGGCGGTGTCGGCGGGCGCGCGCGCCCGGCTTGGGGACTGGCGGCTGGAGCCCCGGATCAGTGTTTCGGTGGCGCGCTCGGTGCTCGACACCCCGCTGGAGCGGATCTCGGCCCAGACGCCGGTGGGGGTCAGCTATGCCTTCGATCTGGGCGAGGCGGCGGATCAGCGGCGGGCGCTGCGCCTGACCACCGATCTGAACCTGACCGACCCGACCTTGCTGCTGCCGCCCAAGCTGGCCGTTAGGGCGGTGGAGTCGCGGGACGACGACCTGACCGCGGTGCTGCATGCGCGTCGCCCGCTGGACCTGCCGATCGGACCGGTGCGGCTGGCGGGCTTGCGGATCGGCGGCCAGTTCAGCGACCGCAGCCGGGACTATCAGCGCCGGGATCGGCAGGCGGCGCTGAGACCCGGCGCCGTCCTGTCGCCGGAGGCCTATGACAGCCGGACCCCGGCGGATGTGTTCAGCGACCTGATCGTCCAGCGCTCGACGCCCTGGGCCACGGTGGACTTCAACCGGGTGCGCGAGATCTTCGTCCTGCCGGGCGAGCGCGACGACATCGTCTTCCGGCCCGGCGATGTGCAGCCGACCGGAACGGACCTGCAGAACTCCTACGCCGTCCGCGAGCGTGTGGCGGCGGCCTATGTGAGGCTGGATGTCGACGGCGCGGACCTTCGCTGGCCGGTGTCCGGCCATGTCGGGCTGCGGCTGGTCGAGACCCGCACCGAGGTGGACGGTTCGATCCTGGGCATGGCCGACGGCGTGGCGGAGGTGCGTCCGGTGACGGCGTCCGGCTCGCACGGCGTCTGGCTGCCCAGCGCCAATCTGACCGTTGATCTGGGTGAGCACAGCCTGCTGCGTCTGGCGGCCTCGCGCTCGATCACCCGCCCGTCGCTGGCCGACCTGCGCTCGGCCACCGTGCCGGCCAGCGTGCTGGTCTCGGCCATATACGACCGGGGCCAGGCCGAGATCGACAGCCCGACTCCGGGCATCATCTTCAGCGGCGTGGGCGGTAACCCGGAACTGACGCCCTACATCGCCACCAATCTGGACCTGTCATGGGAGCTGACCCTGCCGCGTGGCGCGCTGAGCGTGGCGGTGTTCCACAAGACCATCGACGACTTCATCCAGATGCAGGCGGCGCCCGAGCGCCTGACCTTCGAGACGCGCGCGGGGCCGCCGGTGCAGGCCGAGGTGATGATGTCCCGTCCCCGCAATGTCGGTCGCGCGAAGGTGGACGGGCTGGAGGTGGGGCTGCATCGCCGGTTCGGCGGCGGGTTCGGCGTCTGGGCCAGCGCGACCTGGAGCGACAGCCGGATCGAGGGATCGAACGAGCCCCTGCTGGGCGTCTCGGACCTGTCGTGGTCGGTCAGTCCCTTCTATGAACGGGACCGGCTGGCGGTGAACCTGTCCTGGTCCTGGCGCTCGGCCTTCCGGTCGGAGGCGGACATGCAGGGCGGCGGCGTGTCCAGCTTCATCGTCGCCCCCGCCGGCTATCTGGACGCCCAGGCCAGCTGGGCGCTGAACGATCGGGTGCGGGTCGTGCTGACCGGTTCAAACCTGACCGACACCATCGATCAGGCCCGCGAAGGCGGCCGCGACCGGCTGCTTCAGCTGGGTCAGGCCGGTCCTTCGATGTCCCTGGCGTTCAGCTGGACGCTGTGAGCGACCCGGCGCTCTATAACTAAAGTGAAGGCTCACAAGGCCCCGGGTTTCCCGTATGAAATTCAAACGGGCGGCGACCTGCGACACACAAGCCGTCCGACCAACACGGGTCTCCGCTCTCCTGTCACGAGAGACCCGCGCTTCGTGCGCTGAGGCTCGGCGGCCATCCATCTCCCCCTTTGGAACCGCCGGGCCGAGGCTGCCCCTGCACCGATCAGAAACGCAGCCCACGCAACCGCGTACGATCCATAATATCGCGCGAAACGCCGTTACTGATAATGAGTTGCAGATTCATGTGATCGGAGTTAACCCACGCGCCTTCTGATCAAGGGGTGCAGTTCCATGGCTATGCGTCATCTTCTCTCGTCAGCGGCGGCGGTCGCCCTGATGGCCCAGGCGGGCGTCGCCATGGCGCAATCGACCGCGCCGACGACACAAGCCGTTCCAACCGTGGTCGTGGATGACCGCACCGCCCCTCCCCCCGCCGCGCCGGTCTATGGCTCGGGCAGCGAGTCGGGCACGACCACCCTCAATTACGAAGCGATCCAGGACCGCGCGCCGGGCTCGGGCGACGTGAACAGCATCCTGCGCATCCTGCCCACCGCCCAGTTCAGCAACTCGGCGGGCAACGCGACCCGTGACGCCCTGCAAGACCTGCGGCCGGAAACCCTGTCGATCTCGGGCGGCTCAGTGAACGACAACCTGTTCATCATCGATGGCGTGGGCGTGAACAACTACGGCTACGATGAGGACGCCAACCCCGGCGACTTCACCGGTACGGGCGTTGCCGCCGCCTCGGCCCAGACCCACTGGGTCGACACCAGCCTGATCGGCGAGGTGAAGGTGCTGGATTCCAACATTTCGGCCCGGTACGGCGACTTCCAGGGCGGCGTCGTCCAGATCACCACCCGCGCCCCGGCCCGCACCTTCGGCTTCCAGAGCTATTACGGCCTGACCAGCGACGGCATGGCCGAGTACCGCATGTCGGACATCGCCCGCGAAGGCTTCGGCGCCAACCCGCCCGCCTCGCCGGAGTTCGAGAAGGAGCGTTTCGGCTTCAGCATCGACCTGCCCGTCAACGAGCGTCTGCGCTTCCTGGCCGGCTACAACCAGACCAACGCCACGGTCACCAACTTCCCGGGCAACAACTATTCGATCTGGGGATCGTGGGGTCAGCGCAGCAAGTCGGAAAACTACCTGCTGAAGGGCGAGTACGATCTCACGGACGCCATCCAGCTGACCGGCCAGATCAACTACTCCCCCTATGAGAGCGAAGCCCGCC
This sequence comes from Brevundimonas sp., assembly GCA_031119155.1. Taxonomy (GTDB): domain Bacteria; phylum Pseudomonadota; class Alphaproteobacteria; order Caulobacterales; family Caulobacteraceae; genus Brevundimonas. The sequence continues at coordinate 6,926 of JAVHYH010000043.1, read as the reverse complement.
AGACCAACACGGCCTATGACAACCAGATCGTCTCGAACGGCGGCGGCCTGACCACCCGCGTCGGGCTGGACGGCACGCGCGGGAACGCAATCTGGAACCTGAACCTCAGCTACAGCGACACCGACAACGACCGGGAAGCCCCATGGGGCACCTACAACATCTCAAGCTCGGCCCCGGGGATGGCCGGTTGTTCGCTGGGCACGTCCTGCACCATCGGCGCAGCCGGCGATTTCGAGCAGGACCAGCAGGTGGTCACGCTGGACGGGGACTGGGAACAGCCGTTCGGCATCGGCGTCCTGTCCGGCGGCTTCGCCATCTCGCGCATCGACGCCCACCGCGCGCGCTCGCAGGAGCTGGTGTCGCACCTGAGCACCAACATCAACGTCAACACCGTCTGCACCACCGGCGAGAGCCTGGCCTGCCGCAACGGCGCCTACGCCCTGACCACCCAGCTGCGCTACGGCGCCTTCGACGCCAACGCCGGGATCGATTCCTACGCGCTGTGGAGCGAGTACGAGTTCGCCCTGGCCGGCTTCGACGTCCGCGCGGGCCTGCGCTATGACCACGAGACCTTCCTGGACAACCACAACATCGCGCCGCGCCTGTCGGTGTCGCGCGACCTGCCGTGGGCCGGGATCAATGTCACCGGCGCGCTGGGCCGCTACTACAACCGCACCTTCGTCGGCTATGCCCTGCGCGAAGGCGCGGGCGTGACGCGCAACTACACCCGCACCCCGACCATCGTCGGGACCGAGCGTCGCTGGAGCGACAACTGGGTGCTGACCAACCACACCGACAGCAGCCGCTACTCGGGTCTCGGCCTCGACACCCCCTATACGGACGAGGCGACCCTGGCCTTCACCGGGCCGATGGGCTGGATCGGGGGTCAGTATCGGGTCAAGGGCATCGTCCGCGAGGGCCGCGACCAGATCGCCCGGTCGGTCCGTTTCAGCGAGATCTACGACAAGGAGACCGGCACGACCGCGACCCGCGCCGTCTACTACGGCACCAACGACGGCGAGCGCAGCTACCGGGGGCTGTCGCTGGAATACACCCGCCCGATCGGCGACGACCACAGCATCAGCCTGAGCACCAATTTCTCGCACACCGATGCGAGCAACATCGGTCTGTTCGACGTAGCCGATGACGTCGAACTGTCGGGCGTGATGGTCTATTATCAGGGCCAGGTCGTCGACATGCTGTACGCCCTGTCCGACAACCAGATCGAGGACTACTCGTCGCCGTTCATCCTCAACGCCGACTGGACCGCGCGCTGGCTGGACGGCCGCATCCGCACCAACGTCAACGCCCGCTATCGTGAAGGCATCGAGGTCGTCGCGGACACCGGCGCGAACATCAATGTCGGCGGGACCAACTACGATGTCTTCGACAAGGTGCAGTTCGCCGACTCCGTCGATGTGAACCTCGGCCTCGAAGCCGAGATCGCCCGCACGCCTTATGGCGTCGTGAGCGTGGACGCCCGGATCAACAATGTGTTCAACACCGTCCTCAATCAGGATTACGAGTCGACCACCCAGCCCTACCAGCTGGGCCGAAACGCCTGGCTCTCGGTGAAATTCCGCTATTGAGACACCTCTTCCGACACGCTGTCCCGACGGCCCTGACCCTGGCGATCTGCGCGATCGCCGGGGCGTGGGCGTTCGACGGTGTGCGGGCCGAGGACAGCGACGCGCCGGTTCGCGTCATCCTGTCTGAAAACCCCACGACGGAAGAGTTGCGCGCGGCCTATGCGGGCGCGCCCGAGACCTGGCCCGCGCCGCTGCTGAGAGCGGGCGCGGTCTTCAATGAACTGGGCGTCCTGCCGCCCGCGCCCGCTCCGGCGGATAATCCGACCACGCGCGAGAAGGCGGCGCTGGGCCAGCGGCTGTTCGACGATCCGCGCCTGTCCGCCTCGGGCCAGATCGCCTGCGCCTCCTGTCATGCGCAGGAGATGGCCTTCGCCGACGGCCTGCGCACCTCCTTCGGTCATGACCGCCAGCGGGGACGGCGCAACTCGCCGTCGGTGTCCGCCTCGGCCTGGATGCCGATCCTGTTCTGGGATGGACGGGCCGATACGCTGGAGGCGCAGAGCCTGCACCCCATCGTCGATCCGCTGGAGATGGCCGGGGCCCTGCCCGAGATCGAGGCCCGCATCGCCGCCGACCCCGCCTATGCCGAGGATTTCCGCAAGGCGTTCGGCGACGAGGAAGTCACCATTGATCGCATCGCCAAGGCGCTGGCGGCCTTCCAGCGCAGCCTGCGCCCAGGTCAGGGCCGCTGGCGCCGGTTCGTCGGCGGCGAGCGGCGGGCGTTCAACGACCAGCAGCTGCGCGGCCTGCACCTGTTCCGCACCAAGGCCTCCTGCGTCAGCTGCCACAGCGGCCCGGTGTTCAGCGACGGCCGGTTCCACAATCTGGGCCTGACCTTCTATGGCCGCGAGCGCGAGGATCTGGGCCGCTATGAGGTGACCGGTCAGGCCGCCGACGTCGGCGCCTTCCGCACGCCCAGTCTGCTCAGCGTCTCGCGCACCGGCCCGTGGATGCACAACGGCCTGTTCCCGATCATGGAAGGCATCGTCCGCTTCTATAACGCCGGGGGCGCCCATCCCCGGCCCGGCCCTGAGCAGGCGAACGATCCCCTGTTCCCGAAGACCGACCCGATGCTGGAACCGCTGGAGCTGACCAACGAGGAGATCGACGACCTCGTGGCCTTCCTCGAAACCCTCTAGCCGCCCCGGCGGGTGCGGTAGTCGATATTGACCGTGAACTGACGCGTCGCCCATTGCGCCCCGGCGTCCGGACGCGGGAAGGGCTGGGTCGAGGTGATCTGGTCCAGCGCCGAACGGTCGAGCGCGCGAACGCCGCTGGAACGGACCAGACGCAGGCCGCTGACCCGCCCGCGACGATCCACATTGAAGCGAACGGTCACCACGCCCTGGGCATTGCCGGGGTGGCGCTTGTGCCGCTCGATCCAGGCCAGCACGCGGGCGAAATAGACGTCGGTGTCAGCGGCGGCTGCGGCGCCGAGGGTCTGACCGCCCCCGCCCTGCGTGGCGCCGGCGACGGAGCTTTCGGCGGAGGCGGCGCCGGAGCCCGCGCTTTCCGTGGCGCGCGCCACACCCTGCTGGTCCCCAGCGACGCGCGCATCCTGCACACGGGGCGTCGGCTCGGCCAACCGGATCGGCAGAGGCAGGCTGATGTCGGACGGCGCGGTCGAGGTCGTCTCGCGCAGGCGCAGGGGCGCCGTGACCGGCTGCGGGGCAGCCATCGCCTGCGCCGCCTGATCCGCGGTGGAGGCGGCGGCCGGCGGGGTCTCGGAATCGAAGCGCGGCGAAGGCTCCATCGTCAGGTTGACGACCGGCGCCGCCCCGCCCTCAGTCGGCGGTGCGACCTGAAGACTGATCAACACCAGAAGCCCCGCATGGCCCGCCGCCGCCAGCGCATAGGCCACGGCCCGCAGGCGCGCTTTGGCCCGGAGACGGGACGGCGCCGGTTCCGTCGTGCTGAAGGGGACCGCGGACATGATCGTCAGACGCCGATGGACCGGAGGACGCGTCGCGGGGAGGCGAAGTCGAACATGCCGCCTCAATAGCGATAATCACTCGCAATCTCCAGAGATGAGGTGGTCACGAATGGTGAAACCGGGCCCGCCGAGGCGAGCCCGATCCCTGCCCGTCAGAATTTGCGGCTGACGCCCAGCGAGACGACCCACGGATCGAGGTCCACATCGCTGCGCAGGGCGCCGTCGTTGACGCTGGCGTCGGTGTTGAACCAGATCTTCTTCACGTCGACGTTCAGGCTCCACGGTCCCTGGATGCCGATGTCCGCGCCCGCCTGCAGGGCGTAGCCGAAGCCGTCGTCCAGATCGACGGTGAAGCCGTTCTGGTCATCGCCGCTGTAGAACAGCATGTAGTTCACGCCCGCGCCGACATAGGGGCTGACGCGCCCGCCGGTCAGGGGACGGTACTGCAGGGTGACCACCGGCGGCAGGACCCAGGTCTCATGCACGGCGACATCGGTCGTCCCGCCCTGGGCGCGGATCTCGTGCCTGGTCGTACCCAGAATGGCTTCGACCGCCAGATGGTCCGTCAGGAAATAGGTGAAGCCGAGCGTCGGCATGACGCTGTCGCCCACGTCGACGTGCAGGCCGCTGTCTGCGCCGGCGGCGGTCACGATGGCGTTGTCGGCGCCCGAAAAGACATCGGTGACGCGGCCGGTGACCAGCCAGTCGCCCTTGCGCGGGGCCTCCCAGGCGGTGGCGGTCTGGGCCATCGCCGGCGCGGCGAAGGCAGCCGCCGCAGCAGCGGCGAGGATCAGGGTCCTGAACTTCATTTCTTTCATCCCCGACGCCCGGGGTCGCCTCATGCGGCCGTTGGCGGGCGTCTTGAAGGGGTGATGCGCCCTCCGCTGATCCGTCACCTTGATCCAGCGCAAACCCTTGACCGGTAGGACATTTTGTCCAGTCAGACGACCCGGGCGTGGCGTTGCTGGATGCGGGCGGCGTCGGGATCGAAGGCGGCGCAGACCGCCCTCACGAACGGACGCCCAAGCGGCGTGACCTCCACTCGTCCTGCCTCGACCTGCACCAGTCCATCCCGCCGGAAGCGGCGCAACAGGGGCCAGGCGCCGGCGACCTCCCCCGCATCCCGACCGCGCTTGCGGGCGATCGCCGGGACATCGACGGCGAAGTCGCACATCAGCCGTTCGATGATCTCGCCGATGAAGGCGTCCCGGTCGGTCAGGGCGACGCCGCGGGCGATGGGTAGCTCGCCCGTCTCGACAGCCGCGCGCCAGTCGCGTTCGACGGTGTGGTTCTGGGCATAGCCGCCGGGCGCGTGGCTGATCGCCGAAGCGCCCAGACCGATCAGCACCTCGGCCGCGTCGGTCGTATAGCCCTGGAAATTGCGATGCAGCCGCCCGGCGCGATCCGCCGCCGCCAGCGCGTCATGCGGCAGGGCGAAATGATCCAGGCCGACGGCGCGCCAGCCCTTGCCGGTCAGGTAGCGGGTCGCCGCCTGGCTCTGGGCGAAGCGGGTCTCGGCGCCGGGCAGATCCTCGCTGCGGATCAGGTTCTGGTGCGGCTTCATCCATGGGACGTGGGCATAGCCGAACAGGGCGATGCGCTCGGGCTTCAGGGTCGTGACCAGACCGAGGGTGGAGACCACATGCTCGATGGTCTGCAGCGGCAGGCCGTACATCAGGTCCAGATTGATCGAGGTGACGCCCTGTTCGCGCAGCGCGCCGACGGCCCACTGGATCGTCTCGAACCGCTCGGGCCGGTTCACCGCCGCCTGCACCTCGGGCGACAGGTCCTGAACGCCCAGACTGGCGCGGCTGAGGCCGATCCGACCCGCCGCCTCGACCCACTCCTCGGTCAGGACTTCGGGGTCCAGCTCGGCCGCGACCTCGAAACAGTCGGCCAGGTCGAAGCGGGCGGCGAGGCCCGCATGCAGCCGTTCCAGCTCGGCCGGCGGCAGCATGTTCGGCGTGCCGCCGCCGAAATGGATCGAGCCGACCCGGGGCCGCCGCCCCATCCGCGCGACGACCAGATCGGCCTCGCGCAGCAGCAGGTCGACATAGCTGGTGATCACAGTCAGGCGGTTCACCGCCCGGGTGTTGCACCCGCAGTACCAGCACAGCCGCTTGCAGAAGGGGATGTGCAGATACAGGGAGACGGCGCGATCCGGGTCGGCGTCGTCCAGCCAGCGGCCCCAGTCCCCGGCGCCGACGGCGGGCGTGAACTGGGCCGCCGTCGGGTAGGAGGTGTAGCGCGGGGCATGGGCGTCATAACGCTCGATCAACGCGCGGGTGGTCAGGCCGGTGGGACTAGAGGGGAACATCGCCCTCTTTCGACGCATCAGGAGTGGACAGGCCTTCGTCGCCTTCGTCGAACAGGTGGAACTCGTGCCACAGGCCGTTCAGCACGCCGAAGCCCACCGCCAGACCGAGACCGAGGATCCAGGAGAAATACCACATCGCTTCAAACTCCTCGGGTTCAGTACAGGTCGGGGTTGGTCTTGAGGGCCGCCGTCGAGGTCCGTCCCCACAGCACCCGGTAGACCCAGGCGGTGTAGAGCAGGATCAGCGGCAGGAAGATCGCCGTGCAGATCAGCATGATGAACAGCGTCAGGTGGCTGGACGACGCGTTCCAGACAGTCAGGCTGGACTGCGGGTGGATCGAGCTGGGCAGGATAAAGGGGAACATCGACAGGCCGACCGTCGAGATGATCCCCACCGTCGAGGCCGAGGAGCCGCCGAAGGCCAGCGGCGCGGACCGGCGCCACATGCCGATCAGCCCGGCCAGCGCGCCGAGGAAGCCCAGCGCCGGCGCGATCAGCATCCACGGATAGCGGCTGTAGTTGTCCAGCCAGGCCCCCGGCGCGGCCTCGACCGTCGTGCGCAGCGGGTTGGAGAAGCCGTTCGGGTCCAGCGCGCCGGTGATGCGGTAGCCCATGTCGCCGAAGGCGATGAACAGGCCGCCGACCGCGAACAGGATCAGGGCCAGAACCCCGGCGATCGTGCCGTACAGACGGGCGCGCTCCATGACCGGCCCCTGCTCGGCCTTGATCGACAGCCAGGCGGCGCCGTGCAGGACCAGCATGGCCACCGACAGCAGGCCGGCGATCAGGCTGAAGGGCGTGAACAGGCCCAGCAGGCTGCCGTCATAGAAGCTGCGCAGATCGGCATCGAGGTGGAAGGGCGCGCCCAGCAGGACGTTGCCGACCGCCACGCCGAAGACCAGCGCCGGAACGAAGCCGCCGATGAACAGGCCCCAGTCCCACATCGTCCGCCAGCCCTGCGAGGGCCGCTTGGAGCGATACTTGAACGACACCGGCCGCAGGATCAGGGCCGACAGCACCAGGAACATGGCCAGGTAGAAGCCGGAGAAGCTGACCGCATAGACGAAGGGCCAGGCGGCGAAGATGG
>JAVHYH010000042.1 GCA_031119155.1 Brevundimonas sp. | reverse complement strand
CTTCACCGCCACCGGCGTCGGCACCCTGGTCGCTGAAGGCAAGGAAGTCCGCAATTTCGACGGCCGCGACTACGTCATGGAAACCGGCCTCGTCGCCGACCTGGCCATCGTCAAGGCGTGGAAGGCCGACGAGCGCGGCAACCTCGTCTTCCGCAAGACGGCCCGCAACTTCAATCCGATGATGGCCACGGCGGGCAAGACCACCGTCGTTGAAGTGGAAGAGATCGTCCCCACCGGCTCGATCGACCCCGACCACATCCACACCCCGGGCATCTACGTCGACCGCATCGTCCAGACCGTGTCCGAGAAGCGCATCGAACAGCGCACGATCCGCAGCCGGGAGACCGCATAATCATGGCCCGCACTCGCGAACAACTCGCCGAACGCGCCGCGAAAGAGCTGCAGGACGGCTTCTACGTGAACCTCGGCATCGGCATCCCGACGCTGGTCGCCAACTACATTCCGGACGGGATGGAAGTGACCCTCCAGTCCGAGAACGGCATGCTGGGCATGGGCCCCTTCCCCTACGATGACGAGGTCGATCCCGACCTGATCAACGCCGGGAAACAGACGATCACCGCGATCCCGGAGTCGTCGTACTTCTCGAGCTCCGACAGCTTCGCCATGATCCGCGGCGGCCACATCAACCTGTCCATCCTGGGCGCCATGGAAGTGGCCGAGAACGGCGACATCGCCAACTGGATGATCCCGGGCAAGCTGGTGAAGGGCATGGGCGGCGCCATGGATCTCGTGGCCGGCGTCAAGCGCGTGGTCGTGGTCATGGATCACGCCAACAAGCACGGCCAGTCCAAGGTGCTGAAAGCCTGCACCCTGCCGCTGACCGGCACGGGCGTGGTCAGCCGCATCATCACCGACCTGTGCGTCTTCGACGTCAAGCCGGACGGCGCCGGTCTGGAGCTGATCGAACTGGCCGACGGCGTCACCCTTGAGGAAGTCTCGGCCAGGACCGAGGCGACCTACACCGTTGCCGATACGCTGAAGGCGTAGTTAACCTCCCCCCGCGGTTTCCAGATCGCGGGGGGAGTATCGACATGGCGGACGGATCCTATCGCCGGCAGGGCAATGCGCCCGCGCCTGACGCCGCCCGGGTGGACGCGATCCACGACGGCTGGCAGGACGATCAGGCCGACACCTTCGCCGAACCCGCTCGCGCCGCCGCCGTCGAAAAGATCGAGCGCGCCCTGGCCGCCGCCCGCACCGGCGACCTGACCGAGGCCCACGCCCAGCTGACCCACGCCCGCTCCGTGCTGGAGGGCCTGCGTCCCGAGGCACTGGAGCCGCGCCGGGGATTGGCAGGGCTGTTCGACAGCCGCAAGCGCCGCCTCAAGGCCTTCCGCGCCGCCTACGCCCGCGCCGCCGCCACCGTCGATGAGGTCGGCCGCGAACTGACCGGCTGGATCGAGGGTGTCGGCCGCCGCTCCGGCGCGCTGGAGACCGTCTGGACCGAGGCCCGGGATGCGGTCATCGACCTGGACGCCCACCTCGCCGCCGCCGCCCGTCGCCTGACCGGCCACACGCCTGCCGAGGACTCGGAGCCGCACCCGCTGGAGGCCCGCAAGGCCGCGCTCGACGCCTGCCGCGACGCCGCCGTCTCGGCCCTGCCCCTGATCCGCAACGCCCAGAACGCCGACGTCCGCTTCGCCGACCTGCTCAGGCCCTGCGCCGAGGGCGCCGCCGCCTGGCGCGACGAGTGGAAGGACGCTCTGGGCCTGTCCGGCCGCAAGCCGAAGAAGATCCGCCCGGACCGCGAGCGCCTGCTGGCCGTTCGCGACGACCTGCTGGCCCGCATCGACCGCGCCCTGACCGGCATCGCCGGCGCCCGCGACCGCCGCGCCTCCGTCGAGACCCGGCTGGCCGAGGCTCGCAACGGGCTCTAGCGCGGCGCCGGCAGGACCAGCGCGTGCTGGTCGGTCCAGCTGACGATCTGGCTGTTGATCTCGCGGCTGGCGGCGTCGAAGGCCGTGACGATGGCGCTGACACGGTTCTCGCTCGCCGGCTGCTCGACCGTGAACACCCGCTCCGCCGTCACCGACCGCTCCTGGGCGTTCAGCAGGCGCACGCGGGTGATGATGGTCACCACCGGCGCGGCGCCGGGCGCGGTATAGCGGGCCTCAAAAGTCCGCACGTCGATGTCCAGCGCCTGACCCGACCGGGTCAGCTCCCGCGGCCCGACCAGACGCACCCGCGTCGCCTGAGCCGCGAAGGCGCTCTCCAGCGAGTCGGTGAACAGGATCTCCGCTGAACTGACCCAGCGCGCGCCCTTGATGTAGGCGGCCTCGGTGCCGGTTACGCCGAGGATGCGATCCTCGCGCACCGCCTGCGGGAACTCGGGACGGCGCATCACCACCGGGATGGTCGAGGCCGCGGCCTCCGTCTCGCTGACGCCCGACGGCAGGTTGCCGAAGCGGTACAGCTGCACCGGGTCGGGCGACGACAGCAGGGCGCAACCACCCAGTGCGGCGACGGCGGCGACAGCGACGGCGCCCTTCAGGATGCGGATCACGGCTGGACCTCCATTTCACGCGACGACGGACGACCGATGAACTCCCGCGGGCTGGCCCGCACCTCGTCGATCAGCGACTGCAGCGACCGCGTGGCCTCGTCCAGTTGCTGGATCGACTGCTGCAGCTGCGGCAGGCCGTTGGTGGCGAAGTCGCCCAGCGGACGCTCGAGGCTGGTCGCCGACCGGTTGATCGAGCCCACCGCCAGACGCGCCTCCTCGGCGGCCTGATTGACCTTGGCGATGGCCTGCGCCCCGTCGCCCTCGACGATGCGGCGGGTGCTGATGGCCAGCTGCTCATATTCCCCGACGGCCGAGTTGGCCCGGGTCAGCGCCTGCTCCAGCTGTTCCAGCATGCCCTTGCGGGCTTCCAATTCGGTGGTCAGGGATTCAATGTTCTTCAGGCTGGTCGAGAAGCTGCGGACATTGTCGTCCGACAGCACCCGGTTGATCCGGTTCAGGGCGTCCACGGTCTGGGCCAGCACCGTGCCCGAGCCCGACAGCAGTTCGGCGATCGGCGACGGCTGGCTCTGGATCACGGGCACGACGTTGTCCGGATACTGCTCCTTCAGGATGGCGCTGCTCGGATTGCCGGCGGTGATCTGGATGTAGTTCAGGCCCGTGATGCCCTGCGGCTCCAGCTGGGCGCGGCTGGTCACGCGCACCGGCGTGGTGGCGTTCACCCGGATGCGGGCGATGACCTGATCGCCCTTCTTCGGGTCCAGGTTCAGGTCCGTGACCTCGCCCACGCGGATGCCGTTGAAGTGGACCTCGCCCCCTTCCGACAGGCCGCGCACGGGGCCGTAGAAGACGATGTCATAGACATCATAGTCGTTGTTGAACTGCAGGCGGGCCAGCCAGATCGTGAACACGGCCAGCGCCGCCAGAAGGGCGACGGTGGCGATGCCGACGGCGGCGTAGTGGGCGTCTCTTTCCATTCTCCGGCTCTCCTCAAGCCGCCTTGGCGCCGGCGCGACCGCGCGGCCCCAGGAAGTATTCCCGGATCCACGGATGGTCCGACTGTTCGAGTTCACGCACGGGGGCCTTGGCCACCACATGCTTGTCGGCCAGCACCGCGACCTTGTCGGTGATGGCGTAGAGGCTGTCGAGGTCGTGGGTGATCATGAAGACCGTCAGGCCCAGATCGTCCGACAGCTGGCGGATCAGGTCGTCGAAGGCGGCGGCCCCGATGGGGTCCAGCCCCGCCGTCGGCTCGTCGAGGAACAGCAGCTCCGGGTCGAGCGCCAGCGCGCGGGCCAGACCCACACGCTTGCGCATCCCGCCCGACAGCTCGGCGGGCTTCAGATGGTGCGCCTCGGGCTTCAGCCCGACCATGGCGATCTTCATCTCGGCCAGTTCGCGGATCACCTCCCGCGACAGGCTGGTGTGCTCCACCAGCGGCGAGGCGACATTGTCGATCACGCTCAGCGACGAGAACAGGGCGCCCTGCTGGAACAGGATGCCGGTGCGGCGCTCGATGTCCGCCTCCTGCGCCTTGGTCATGGTCGCGCGGTCGTGGCCCAAGATGCTGATGGCGCCGCCCTCGGGCTCCTTCAGCCCGATGATGGTGTTCAGCAGCACTGTCTTGCCGGTGCCGGACCCGCCGACCACGCCCAGCACCTCGCCGCGCTCGACGTCGAGGTCCAGATCCTGATGGATGACCCGCTCGCCGAACTGGCTCAGCAGGCCGCGCACCTCGATCATCTTTTCGGGGGCCATCTTCTCGGGCGACTGGCCGAAGACCGGGATGTTCGGAGCCGTCACAGGTTCAGCTCCAGGAAGATCAGGGCGAAGATGGCGTCCAGGGTGATGATGGCGAAGATGGCCTGAACCACGGCTGCGGTGACCCGGCGACCGAGGCTTTCCACGTCGCCCGCCACCGCCATGCCCTGACGGCAGCCGATGGCCGCGATGACGATGGCGAAGACCGGCGCCTTGATCATCCCGACCATCAGATGGGTGCCCATCATCGGGTCCTCGCTGATGCGCTGGATGAAGAAGCTGGGCCCGTAGCTGAGCTGGCTCCAGGTCACCAGCAGACCGCCGATCAGGCCCGAAACCATGCCGATGAAGGTCAGGATGGGCATCATGGCCAGCATGGCGGCCAGCCGCGGGATGACCAGCGCCTGGAAGGGGTTCACCCCCATCACCTGCATGGCGTCCACCTCCTGGTTCATCCGCATCGAGCCGATCTCGGCCGCGAAGGACGAGGCCGAGCGACCGGCCAGCAGGATGGCCGTGATCAGCACCGCCAGCTCGCGCAGGGTCGCCACCGCGACCAGTTGCACGGTGAACACCCCGGCCCCGAACTGGGTCAGCAGATTGGCGCCGAGGAAGGCGATGACGGCGCCGATGAAGAAGTTGGTGACGGCCACGATCGGGATGGCGTCCAGCCCCGCCCGTTCGGCCTGGCTGAACCAGGCGGGCCAGCGGATCTGGCTCCAGTGCTTGACCGTCGATCCGGTGGCCGTGACCAGCCGCCCGAGGAAGGCCAGCGACAGGGTGGCCTCAGCCCCGATGTCGTGCACGCCGCGCCCGATCTTGGCGAAGCCGCGCACCCAGTTGGACGAGCGTTTGGGCGGGCCGGCGCTTTCGCGCTCCAGCTTCTCGACCATGGCGTAGGTGCGCCCGGCCTCGGGCCGTTGGGTCCAGGCCTTTTCCGGCAGCTTGCAGTGCCCGGCCTGCACGATGGCCAGCGCGCCCGCCGTATCGAAACGCCCCAGATCGGACAGGTCGACGGCCGTGATCTGGCGACCGTGCAACTGGTCGTCCAGCCGGCGCGAGACGCGCCCCAGCTCGGTGGCGGTCCAGTCGCCCGTCAGGTGCAGGGTCAGCCCCTGCCCGTCTTCATCGATCTGGAAGTCCGCTGCGGCCATGCCCCTACCTAAAACGCCCCGTCCCGGTTGCCTATGGCTGCTCTACGGCAAAGCTCCGGCTCCTGTCACAACGCAGCGCCGCCGTATTCGTTCAGCCACGGTTTCAGCCTTCTACGGCTCAGAGCAGGCGCCGGACCGCCTTCAGGTCAGCCACGAACCGCTCCCGTTCCAGCGCCGCAGCCTCCCGATCCGGGATGCGCAACAGATAGGACGGATGGACCGTCAGCAGGGCGGTCGCGTCCGACAGCGGGATCGGCTGCCCCCGCTCCTTCGTCACCGCGACCTTGCGCCCCAGCACGCCCAGCGCCGCCGTCCCGCCCAGCGTCACGATCACCTTCGGCTTCACCAGCGTCCGCTCGGCGTCCAGCCACCACCGGCAGGCAGTGACCTCGCTGGTCGTCGGGGTCTGGTGGATGCGTCGCTTGCCGCGCGGCTCGTGCTTGAAATGCCGGACCGCATTGGTGACGAAGGCGTCGTTGCGGTCGATGCCCGCCTCTTCCAGCGCCGCATCCAGCACCTGCCCCGCCGGGCCGACGAAGGGCCGGCCGGCGAGGTCTTCCTGATCGCCCGGCTGCTCGCCGACAATCATCAGCCGCGCCTTGCGCGCCCCCTGACCACAGACGCCTTGGGTCGCATCGCGCCACAGCGGGCAGCGACGGCAGGCCTGCACCGCCTGCCCCAGTTCCTCCAGGCTCGACGGGACGAAGCCCTCCTCGAACGCCTGATCCCGGTTCAACCGCGCCAGCGTCTTGGCCAGACGCGGGTTGGGCTCAGGCAGGGGCGCGGCGACCATCGCCTGTTCCCGCGCCGCCGCCGAGGCGATCAGCTCCGGGATCAGCGCCGCCTCGGGCAGATTGGCCCAGTACCGCTTGGGCATCTCGCCCTGCATGGTCTGCGTCTTCAGCCGCGCCGGGTTGAAGGTCGAGGCGTAGTAGGTCTTCCAGAAGTCCTCGATCTCGTCCTCGGCCGGCGCCATGTCGCGCGTGGCGGGCGGGCCGAAGGTCAGCTGCTGCGTATCCCAGTGCGCCTGCCCATCCGGAGTCAGGATCGACCAGCGCATCGTCGTGAAGCGCCGCGCAAAGAAGGGCGCCGTCCGTTCCAGCACGCGATGCGCCGGCTCGAACCAGCTGATCCAGTGCTCGTCCCCCTCCTCCTCGGCCAGCCGGAAGCGCACGAAGGCCTTCATCTTGTGGCTGGCCCGGCTGACATTCTTCGCCCGCTCGAAGGCGTCGGCGACATCGCGGTCCGAGACCACCTTCATCAGATCCGGCTCCCGCTCGAGCCGCCACAGCAGCCGGTACAGCAGATCGAACCGGTCCTCCGACCGATGCAGGATCACCGCCTGCGCCAGCTCCACGAAAGCTCTCGGCACCACGAATTCCCGCTCATCCCGGCGAAAGCCGGGACCCAGTACTTTGGGTGACGGGACGGTGCCGGACACGCCCGCCTTCAGGTCCTGAAACGGCTGCGCTTCACTGGACAGAACTGGGTCCCGGCCTTCGCCGGGATGAGCGGAAGCAAAGAGGTCAGCCTGCTCCGACCCCGCCACCTGAAACCGGACCTCCTCCGGCCTCACCCCCGCCGCCCGGAACCGCCGCGCCGCCTTCCGCCAGCCGTCGAAGTCCGTCTCGCTGTCCAGACGCGCCGTGTGCATCAGAACAGGCTCATCTGCATCGGCTTCGGGTCCGGGGCGATGCGGGCGCGCAGGTCCGCCGCGTCGGTCAGGCCGCCCGGCGTCCAGTCCAGCGCGGTGATGAAGGGACGCACCTTGTCGATCCCCCGGCAGAGCCGCGCGATGTCCTCCAGCCGCAGCGTCCGGTAGCGCCGCACCGAGATCATCCGGTCCACCGACTTCACCCCCAGCCCCGGCACCCGCAGCAACATCTCGCGTGAGGCGGTGTTCACATCGACCGGGAACTGCTCGCGCCGGTTCAGCGCCCAGGCCAGCTTGGGATCGATCGCCAGATCCAGCATGCCGCCGACGGTCGCCTCGCCGATCTCGGGCGGCGAGAAGCCGTAGAAGCGCATCAGCCAGTCGGCCTGATACAGCCGGTGCTCGCGCATCAGCGGCGGCTTCTGCAGCGGCAGGCTGGAGGAGGCGTCCGGGATCGGGCTGAAGGCGGAATAATAGACCCGCCGCAGGCCATAGCCGCCGTACAACGACGCCGACCGGTCGATGATCTCCGTGTCCGGCGCGCCGTCCGCCCCGACGATCAGCTGGGTCGACTGGCCCGCCGGCGCGAATTTGGGCGGCTTGATGCGGTCGCGCTTCTCCGGCTTGGCGGCCTCGACGCCCAGCCGCACCTGCCCCATCGCCTTCTTGATGACCCTCACGTCCTTCTGCGGCGCCAGTCGTTGCAGCGCCTCATCGCGGGGCAGTTCGATGTTGGCCGACAGCCGGTCCGCATAGAGCCCCGCCTCCTCGACCAGCTTCGGATCGGCCTCGGGGATCAGCTTCAGATGGATGTAGCCGCGAAAGCCGTGCGTCTCGCGCAGCGTCTTCGCCACCAGCACCAGCTGCTCCATCGTATAGTCGCCCGAGCGGATGATGCCCGACGACAGGAACAGCCCCTCGATATAGTTCCGCCGATAGAAGTTCAGCGTCAGGTCCACGACCTCCTGAACGCTGAACCGCGCCCGCTCGACGTTCGAGCTCGCCCGGTTGATGCAGTAGGCGCAGTCGTAGATGCAGAAATTGGTCAGCAGGATCTTGAGCAGGGACACGCACCGCCCGTCGGGCGTGTAGGCGTGGCAGATGCCCATGCCCTCGGTCGAGCCGATGCCCTTGCCGTCCGACGAGTCCCGCTTCGACGTCCCGGACGAGGCGCAGCTGGCGTCGTATTTGGCCGCATCGGCGAGGACGGACAGCTTTTTGCGGAGATCGAGTTGGGCCATTTGTTCTCACTATGTTCCATAGCGAGAACGACTGTCCAGCGTGGCCGTTGCCGATTTTCCGGATTTAAGTCAGGAAGTTGAGCAGCGAGACCTGACGAAGCTGGTTGATCACCTGGGCCGAGGCCTGGATGGCCACCTGCGACAGCTGAAGGTCGGTCACCGCCTGGATCATGTCCGCGTCGGTGCGCTTGGCCACCAGCTCGCCCAGAGACTCGAGCTGGGCGGTGTGGCCCTTCTCGATGCTCTCGACCTGATTGGCCAGCGAACCGGTCGTGGCGCCCTTGTCGATGACGCCCTGCCCCGCCGTCTCCAGCCGGGTCAGCTGGGTCGCCAGCCAGGCCTTCTGCGTCTCGTTCAGCTTGCCGGTCAGCGGGCCGTTCGGGCCGTCGTTGTAGTTCTGGATGTCGCGCAGAACGGTCATCGCATCGGTGCCGACCTCATTGGCGAGGAAGCCGGTCTCCAGCGTCGTGCCCTCGGCCACCCGGCTGGCGGTCTTGAGGCTGTCGTTATGGAAGATCGAGGCGACGCTCGGCGCGGCGGCCAGCTCGCTCAGGTTGGTGATCTCCATCGGCGGAGTGTTCACCTGCGTCCCCGCGAACAGATAGCCGCCCTGATGGCGCATGTTGATGCCGCCCCGGATGGTCTGGAACTGGCCTTCCAGCTCCAGCATCAGCGAGGTTGCCGAGTCCGACGCCAGGGCGTTGCCGATGGAGGTGCGGACGGATTCGATGCCGTCGCTGATCTGGGTCAGGGCCAGATCCTGCGTCTTCAGACGCGCGGTCACCGCCTCCGAGGTGTCGAGGAAGCCCTGCAGCCGGCTCTCGGCCCCCTTGAGCGCGGTCAGGGTCTCCGACTGACGGCCGAAGCCGGTCAGGTCGGTGGCGTTCTTCTGCGTGGACACCCGCTCCTGGGCCTCGAGGCCCCGGCTCTGGGCGGCCATGAGGTCGAGCAGGGCCGACTGGTAGTTACCAAAGGTCGCGACGCGGTTCATCAGACCATCCCCAGAAGCGTATCGTACATGTCCCGCGCCGTCTGGATCAGGCGGGCGGAGGCGTTGAAGGCCTGCTGATAGGTGGTCATCAGCACCAGCTCCTCATCCATATTGACCCCTTCATGCGAGGTCCGGCGGGCGGTGGCCTCGGTATAGAGGGCGGCGGAGCTTTCCTTGCGGTTCTTGGCCGTGGTGGCGTTGCCGCCGATCTCGCCGGCCAGTTCGGAGGCGTAGCGCGAGACCGAGATCGACCCGCCGGGCGAGCCGCCCGCGGGCTGGAAGCTGGTGGTGCGTTCACCGGCGTCCGCCAGCGCCAGCGCACCGCGTCCGTCACCGGCGCTCAGGGCGGGCGTCCCGGCGGCGGCGGAGAGGTTCAACTGACCCAGCGCCAGCTTCGCCGGGCTCTGCCGGATGTCCGAGCGCAGGGAGAAGCCGTCGGCGCGGGAGATGCGTACGCCTGCGCCGATCCCGAACAGCTCGGTCGCCGAAATGTTGGCGGCGTTCTGGGTCGTGTCGTTCAGCACGCTCATCTTCGCCGGCGGATTGCCCGAACCGGTGAAGCTCAGGGTGCCGTCCGCCGCCAGGGCGAAGCTGCCCTGACCGCCGATGCCGGTCGCCGGGTCGTTCAGCGCATTGATCAGGTCCGCGACCGTGCCGCCCGGCGGCACCGTCACCTTGATGTCCCGGATCCGCGCCCCGACGTCGTTGGAGAAGCGGAAGGTCATGGTCTGGCCGGCGGTGAAGCCATGCGGCGAGGCCAGGGTCAGCCCCGTGTCGTACAGCGCCGGACGATCGGTCGCGATCAGGTCGTTCAAACCGAAATAGTGCGAGAAGCCACGCCCGGCCTTGTTCGACGGCGCGGTGGCGTCGTCGGCGATGGCGACGCCGTTGGCGCTGTTGGCCGCGGCGATCGACAGCTTGCCGTCGGTGAAGGTGGCCGTGGCCGCGCCGCCCAGTTGGGCGTTCAGGGTCGCCAGGAAGGTCGTCGGATCCGCGGCGACGCCGTTCACCGTCATGGTCGCGCCATTGAAGACCACATCCACCCGCTGCTGGATCACCCCCGCGGGGTTGGTCACCGCGATGGTGGTGCGGCCGGTGAAGCCCGTCAGCGCGCTTTCCAGAGACTGGCCGACGTTGCGGCCATCCAGCCGGTTCGGCGCCGGCATGGCCGTATTGGCGTTGTGGGCCCGGTTCAGCTCGTCCGCCACATGGGTGATCAACTCGGCCAGACGCGCGGCGGCGGCGGGCGCCTCGACGTCCCGCAGTTCGACCAGCCCCTTGATCTCGCCGCTGGTCACGCTGTCCAGCAGCGCATGCTTGGTGCCGCCCGGCTCGTTGATCCAGATTTCGTTGAAATTGGTCTCGCCCGAGATCGTGCCCGCGCGCGTATAGGACAGGGTCGCCGCGCCCTCCCCCGCCAGCATGGCGCCGGCGCTGGTGCGGATGGTGACCCCGCCGACCGGGCGGGCCGTGATGCGAATGTCCATCAGCTGCGCGACCTGATCGATCAGGGCCGCCTGCGCGGTCTCGGCGCCGGAGGCGTCGCCGTTGACCACCTTGGCGCGCGTGATCTCGACGTTCAGCGCCTCGATCTGGGCCAGCAGGTTGTTGGTCTTGTCGACCGCGCTCTGGATGCGGCCGTCGGCGTCCTCGCGGACCGCCTGGATCTGCTTGGCGATCCGCGAGGCCTCGTCGAACAGGGCCTGGGTCTTGAACAGGGCGTCCTGGCGGCGGGGCGAGGAGGTCGGGTCCTCGGCGCTGGAGGCGAAGGCGGAGAAGATGCCGTCGACCTGGGCGAAGAAGCTGGTCTTGCCGCCCGGATCGCCGAACAGCGACTGGATGCGGTCATACAGTTCGTAGCGAACCTCATTGCGCGCGGACTCGGCGCCGGCGGTCAGGCTGGCCGCCTGCAGGAAGCGATCGGTGGCCAGCCGGATGCGAACCACCTCGACGCCGCTGCCGACGCCCTGGCTGGACATGGCGACCTGATCGGCGATCTTGCGCACATAGCCGGGCGTGTTGACGTTCGCGACGTTGTCCGAGACGACCCGCAACTGCACCTGCGCGGCGATCAGGCCCGAGTTGGCGTTGTTCAGGATGCTGGTTACCGACATTCGCGGGCCTCCATCAAAGGGGCGCCCGGCAAGGTCTGCCAGTCGGCGCGCGCTTTTTGCCCGGCATCCGGTTCGAGGCCGCCAGCCAACTCATTGAAATCACGCAAGATCGATTTTCGCGCATGGGTCATGACTGACCAGAGGCGCAAACGGCGGGCCAGACCGGGCGCCGGGCCGCACGGGCCTCTGGCGCCGGGCAAGTTTGGTCGGCACGCGGCAAGATTCGACCTGCCGCCTTGCCGATCCCCGGCCCCGTCCCCCACTCGAAGGCCAGCAAAATCAACATCATGATCCCACTTTCGGGAGTGGCCCGCGACTTGCGCCGGGCCTTCCGAATGTTCGGCGCAGGACGCGCCCCAGCCTCTCGCTCGGCGATTTTCGCCCGGACCCCATGTCGACCGCCTCAGCCCTGCTGTCCATGATCGCGCCTGCCGCCCCGACGCCCCCGAACGGGGCGACGGACGCCGCCGCGTCTGCGATGGACGGCGTGTTCGAGAGCCTGCTGGCCTCCATGGCCGGCGCCGACCTGGGCGGTGACCGCGAAGGCGAAGTCGGGCTGCCGGCCGAAAAGACCGACACAGCGACCGATGCAGCGACCATGATCGTCGCCGCACCGGTTCCGACGCCTCCGCCGCCCACCCCGCCCCTGCTGCTGGTCGCCGGGACCGATCTGTCGGGCCTGCGGAACGAAGACGCCCCCGCGCCGTCGTCCGACATCGCGCCGGACGGAAAAACCGCGACCGCGCCGCTGTTGCGACCGGACATCACGCGGGACGTCGCCTCGCCCCTGACTCAACCGCCGGCGCCGACGTCCGATCTCACGGCCAAGGCCGTTGAGGCCGCCCTGCCCGGCCAGCCGCAGGTCCAGCCCCTGGCGCCCACGGACAACGCACCCGCCGCCAAGCCCGCGTCGACCGAACCGCAGGTGCGCCCCGCGGCTGACGTCGCTCCGACCGCCAAATCGGCGGTGACGGAACCGCTGGTCCGCCCCGAGGCCGAGATCGCGCCCGCGACCAAGCCGACCGGCGACGCCCCTGTCGTCCGCCCCGCGATCAAGAGCGACGCCACGGACGAGGCTCAGGTTCGCCCCACGGCGCCGACCGATACCGCGTCGAAGACCGCCGCTGCGGACCCGCAGGTTCGCCCGACCGCCGAGCGGACCAATCCGCGTGGCCTGCCGATCGATCTCAGCCGGGTCGGTCGCCTGACCGCGACCAGCCAGATCCCGCTCCACCTGCTCCAACGGATCTTCCCCACCGGCGACCTGCAACAGCCCCTGACGGATGTCGCGCGGGTGGATACGGCCCTGCCGACCGGCGGCGCGGACGTCGCGGTCGAGCCCGCGGTCATCGACACGGCGGGCCTCAAGAACACCAACGCGGCCCCGCTGACCCAGCCTCCCGTCGGCACGGACGTCCTGGCGAAGACCGCCGAGACCCGCCCGCAGGTCCAGCCGACGGCGACGACCAAAACCACCGAGCTCGTTCCGGCGGAGCCGCTGATCCAGCCCGAAGCCCCCGTGGAGCTGACCGAGGCCGCGGTTCAACCGGTCGCGCCGGAAGAAGCGCAGCCGACGCCTGACGCGCCGCGCCCGACCGAAACGCCGAACCTGCGGGCTCTGGCCGAGCGCGCCTCGCGTCCGGTCGAGACCAACGCCGCCGTGGACACCACCGCCCCGTCCACGCCCGTGACCGCCACGGCCCAGACCCCGGCCTCGCCCTCCACCGGCGTCCCGAGCCTGGCCGAGACCGCCCGCCCGACGGCGGAAGCCGCGACGACCGAGATCGCCGCCGTCAGTGCGGATCCGGCCGCCGACATGCCGGTGGAAGCGCCCGCGCCTGAAGCCACGCCGTCCGCCCAGACCGCCCAGTCCGCGCGCGAGGCCCTGCCCTCGACCCTGTCGCGCACCACCATCGACGCCACCGCCCAGATCGCCGCCCAGATCCTGAAGAAGCTGGAGGGCCGGTCGAGCCGCTTCGAAATGGCGCTGACGCCCGATGACCTCGGTCGGGTCGACGTCAAGCTGGACATCGACGCCGAAGGCCGTCTGGCCGCGCGTCTGGCCTTCGACAATCCCGCCGCCGCCGCCGACCTGAAGGGTCGCGTCGATGAACTGCGCCGTCAGCTCGAGCAGCAGGGCTTCCAGCTGTCCGATGACGCCATCGAATTCACCCAGCGCGACAGCGGCTCCAGCGCCTTTGATCGCGGACAGGACAGCCGCCAGAGCCAGGAGCGCGGCCAGTCGCGCGCCTTCGCCGAGGCCAATCGCCTGAACACTGAAGCCGACGTCCTGGCCCAGCCCCCCCGCTGGCAGGCGCTCTCCCTCACGCCCGCGGGCGTGGACATGAAGGTCTGATCGATGGTCGACGCCGTCACCACTTCCAACGCCGCCAACCGCACCGCCACCGGCGGCGCGGCCCTGGCCTCGAATTTCGAAACCTTCCTGACGCTGCTGACCACCCAGCTGCGCAATCAGGATCCGCTGTCGCCGCTGGACTCCAACGAGTTCACCGCCCAGCTGACCCAGATGGCCGGCGTGGAGCAGCAGCTGCTGACCAACGACCTGCTGACCAGCCTGCTGGCCGCGCAGTCCGCCGGCGGCCTGGACAACGCCTCGAACTATATCGGCAAGGAAGTGACCGCGGCCTGGACCGCTACCTCGCTGGAGGGCGGCAAGGCCAAGTGGACCTACGAGCTGGGTGGCGCGGCTTCCGACGTGAAGCTGCAGGTGCTGGACAGCACCGGCAAGGTCGTCTGGGAGGGTCAGGCGCCGGAGAAGACCACCGGCCTGCACGACTTCACCTGGGACGGCAAGATGACCAACGGGGACACCGCCACCGAAGGCGGCGTCTACACGCTGAAGGTCTCCGCCACCGACTCCGCCGGCGCCAAGGTCGACGCCCAGGCGCTGATCCGCGGACGGGTCACCGGTGTCGAGATGTACAATGGAGCCCCGTATCTGGTGATCGGCGACTCCGTCCTCCCGCTTTCGACCGTGATCTCGCTGAACGAGATCCGCGAACAGGCTGACAACGACGATGCGGAGAATCCGCCCGTCCCCGACGAGGAGGCGGCCGCATGATGCGCTCCGCCGCCTTCCCGATGATTATTTCCACTCAAGGAGCGTTCTCATGAGCCTCAACAGCGCAATGCTGGCCGGCGTTTCCGGCCTGGCCGCCAACTCCACCGCCCTGGCCGCGATTTCCCAGAACATCGCCAACGTCAACACCGTCGGCTACAAGCGGACCAACGCCGAGTTCCAGACCCTGGTGAACAGCCAGACCCGCGCCGGCGGCAGCTACTCGGCCGGCGGCGTCACCGCCAACGCCCGCTCCTTCATCAGCCAGGAAGGCCAGCTGCAACGGACGACCGAGTCGACCGATCTGGCCATCAACGGTCAGGGCTTCTTCGTCACCACCACCCAGGCTGAAGGCGTCGGCGCCACCGACACCCGCCTGTTCACCCGCGCCGGCGCCTTCCGCGTCGACGACCTGGGCTATCTGAAGAACAGCGCCGGCCTGTACCTGCAGGGCTGGCCGGTGGACTCGAACGGCGAGATCGCCACCGATCCGTCCGACCTGTCGCGCCTGCGCTCGATCAACATCGGCTCGGTCGGCGGCACCGCCGAACCGACCACCCGCGTCCAGATCAACGCCAACCTGCGTTCGACCCAGGATGTGTCGTCCGCCGCCGCCGCCAACACCTACCGCAATGTGGAAGCCAACTTCACCGCACCGGCCACCAGCGGTTCGGTTCACGACATTTCGGTCTCCTACGAGCGTGCCGGTTACAACGCGGGCACCGGTGTCACGACCTACAATGTGACCCTGAAGACCGGCATCAGCCGCATCGAAGGCGTGGCCAGCTACAACGCCGCGGGCGCCCTGACCGGCTTCGTGCCGAACAACGCGACCAGCGCCAATGGCACGGCCACCGCCACGGCCACGGCCGTCACCATCACGCCGACCAGCAACGGCGCGCCGGGCACGCCCTTCGAGATCGACTTCTCGAAGCTGAGCATGGCCACGGACGGCATCGCGAAGACCAAGTACGATCCGACCGTCAACTCGATGGCCATGTACAACTCCGACGACGACAACCCCGTCGGCGTGAAGCCCGACTTCAAGATGAACATCCCGGTGTCGGACTCCAAGGGCGGCCAGCGCAATCTGGAAATCCGCTTCCTGAAGAGCGCCGAGCCGAACCAGTGGTACGCCGAAATCGTCGCCGTTCCGGCCGGGGACGTCGTGACGGGCGCGCCCTACACCAACGGTCAGATCAAGACCGGCATGATCGCCTTCACCCCCTCGGGCCGCCTCGACGTCGAAACGATGCAGAGCTGGCCCGCCGGCACCGGTCTGTTCGACGATCCGACCCAGGCCAGCCTGTCCTTCCTGGAATCCAACCCGAACAACACCATCGACCCGGCCAACCCGGCCGATAACGGTCTGGTCAAATGGGCTGACGGCCTGGGCATCGCCGCCCAGACGGTAACCCTGGATCTGAACACCTCTGCCGGCGGCCTCAGCCAGCTGAACACCGCCTCGGTGGTGCAGTCGACCGTCACCAACGGCACGGCCTTCGGCAATCTGAGCGAAATCACCATCGATGACGGCGGCTTCGTCACCGCCATCTTCGACAACGGCGTGAAGCGCCGGATCGCCCAGGTCGCGGTGGCCACCTTCCCCAGCCCCGACAGCCTCAAGGAAGTCAGCGGCAACGCCTACGCCGTCAGCCTCCAGTCCGGCACCTTCAACCTGAAGGCCGCGGGCACGGGCGGCGCGGGCACCCTGTCGTCCAAGCAGCTGGAATCCTCGACGGTGGACCTGTCGGCGGAGTTCACGGGCCTGATCACGACCCAGCGCGCCTACTCCGCCTCGTCAAAGATCATCACCACCGCGGACGAGATGCTCGCGGAACTGATCAACATCAAACGCTGATCTTCGGGTAACTGACGGTTAGTCTCCATGAAGACTTCATTGACCATCTGCACCGGGTACGGAGGGGATTTTATCCTTTCCTTCACCACGACGCTTAAACGGCCCTTAGCGGCCCAGCGCTACCGTGCACGCTCAATGGTGGTGGTGAATGAGGCATAAGCCCATGTTGCAAGAGCGACGCCTAAATACTTCAGGCGAACAATATGTGGTCGGACCGACCGGCACGCCGCTGACGCTGCGTGACCTGCCGCCGGCCAATACGGATCGCTGGGTGATCCGTCGCAAGGCCGAGGTGGTCGCCGCTGTCCGCGGTGGGCTGATCAGCCTTGAGGACGCGCTGGCCCGGTATCGCCTGACGGCGGAAGAGTTCATCGCCTGGCAGAAGGCGATCGACAAATGGGGCATGCAGGGTCTGCGGACCACGCGTATCCAGCACTACCGCGGTTAAGGGTCACTCCCCGCGTTAACGCCTGCAGCGGCCGCTCCGGAAACGGGGCGGCCGTTGTCGTTTCGGGGCGCCGTGTTAATCTCCCGGCATGACCATGGTCTCCGTCGAGCTCGATGACCGCATGGAAGCCTTCGTGGACGAGAAGGTCCGCTCGGGCGCGTTCCGGGATCGCGCGGCAGTTCTGGCCCGGGCGCTGGGCGACATGGAGCGCCGGGACAGGCTGGCCCAGCCGTTCGAGGACGCCCTTCAGGAAGGTCTGGACGATGTGACCGCGGGTCGCGTCATGGAGATCGACGACATCCCGGCGTGGATTGACGGCCTCGGTCGTGACTGACCGTTGGCGACGCTTCGGCTCACCGCGCGCGCCCAACGCGACATCGACGCCATTCTGAGGCGGAGCACCCAAGTCTTCGGTGAAGATGCGGCTCATGCCGGCCTTGCGACCGACGATGC
>JAVHYH010000041.1 GCA_031119155.1 Brevundimonas sp. | reverse complement strand
CGCACCCGCAAGGGCGGCGGCGAGATCGTCGCCCTGCTGAAGACCGGCTCGGCTTTCTACGCCCCGGCGGAATCGGCCATCGCCATGGCCAAGTCCTACCTGCTGGACCAGAAGCGCGTCCTGCCGTGCGCCGTGTGGCTGTCGGGCGAGTACGGCCTGTCGGACCTCTATGTCGGCGTCCCCGCCCTGATCGGCGCGAACGGCGTCGAGAAGATCGTCGAGTTCAGCACCAACGAGGACGAGAAGGCGATGTTCGCCAAGTCGGTCGCCTCGGTGCAGGGCCTGATCCAGTCCTGCAAGGACCTCGAGCCCTCGCTGGCCTAATGCCAGCGGGCGCTATCGCGCACGACGTGGTCGCGCGCTGCTTGAGCGCAAGACGCCCTCATACAGCGAGCCGTCGCGCGGCTCGCGATAGGGCAAAAAAAATGAAGGGCCGTGGAGCGATCCACGGCCCTTTTTCATGCGCGACCTGTCGCTGTGGAGCGACCTCGACGCAACCCCGGGATGCGACTATCCTGAGAGCCAGACACCAAGGGAGACGCCTCATGCTGCCCCTCATTCTGGCCCTGATCACCGACCCGACCATCACGGAGCCCCGCCCGGCCGAACCGCGCCCCGCCCTGTCGCAGGACGAGCGGCTGATGGCCCGGCCGGAACGCGCCTGCACCAACCCACAGCTTCAACGGGCCATGCCCGGCGGCGCCGAAGCCACCGGCGACCGCCTGATGGCGAACGACCTCCTCTATCGCGAGGGCGATACGGTGCGCCGCTACCTGCTGCTGGAGCGGCGGATCGAGAACTGCTCCGTCCCGATCTCTTTCCCGGTCGGGCCGTCAGGCATTCGCCCCGAGGATCTCGCGCCGATCACGAGTGACGGCCTCTCGACCGCCTACTGACCCGCGGGCGGCGCGGCCGGCGCCTCGGTTGGCGCTAGGCTGGCGAACAGGGTGCGGGCGAACTGGGTCAGCAGCTGCAGCCAGATATAGGTCGGCTCCTGAAGCTGCTCGGCGCCGTCGGTCAGCAGCAGGACATCGTACTGGGCCCGGATGGTCGCATCGCCGCCCGCCGTCGTCGGCGCGATCCACACCGCCTTCAGATAGCGGCTTTCGCGGTTCCAGGCCGAGACCTGGGCCTCGGTGATCGGGCCGGTGAAGACCGCGTTGAACTGCACGTCGTCACAGCGCGTCTGGCAGCCGAACAGGCTGATGCTCCAGGGCAGCGGCTCGTCGGCGACCCGGACCAGAAAACCGCCTTCGATCGGCGTCGGGTCCGCGACATTGCCCCCAAGCCCGGTCAGCCAGGTCTTCACCTCGGCCCCGGTCACGCCGCGATCCGGGACTGCGGCCTGTGCCGCGGGCTGCCCGCCGGTCGGCGCCACCGGGGTCTGTCCCCGGTCCCCTGCGGTGGAGGGCGCCGCCGCGAGCATCAGGCCGGCGGCGGCGGAAAGGGCGGCGAAGGCGGTCAGTCGGCGCATGTCGATCTCCGTGAGGCTTGCGATCCAGCGGGACCGTCGCAGCAGAATTATGGCCGCAGGCTAGACCGTCCGCTCATGCGAGAGCCAGTCCGCAGAGGCCATTTCGTTCAGGCGGGATACTGTCCGCTCGAACTCGAACGCCCCGACGCCCTCGGTATAGAGCGCCTCGGGCGGGGCGACGGCCAAGGCGACCAGCCGCGTCTTCGCCTCATACATCGCGTCGATCAGCGTCACGAAGCGTCGCGCCTCATGGTGGTTGGCCGGCCCCAGCACCGGGATTTCATCGATGAAGACCGTGTGGAAGCGCTCGGCGACGGCCAGATAGTCCTGCGGTCCCAGGGGCCGGCTGCACAGTTCCTCGAAGGTCGCGCGGGCCATGCCGCCGGCGGTGCGCTCGACCGTCACCTCACGTCCCAGCACGGTCAGTTGCGCCGGCTCCTCCGGCTCGCCGCCGCGCAGCTCGGACCACAGGGTCTCGAAGGCCGGGCGCTGGTCCGGCGTGAACCAGACCGGCGAGCCCATCAGCCGGTCCAGCCGCCAGTCGCGCGCGCCATCGATCTCGACCACCACGCAGCGTCTCTCAAGTTCGGCGATGAAGGGCAGGAAGAGCTGGCGGTTCAGGCCGTTCTTGTAGAGGTCTGTCGGCGCCCGGTTCGAGGTCACGGCCAGCACCACCCGGCGCTCGAACAAAGCCTCGAACAGTCGACCCAGGATCATGGCGTCGGCGATGTCGGTGACCTGCAGCTCGTCAAAGCACAACAGCCGGGCCTCCGAGGCGATCAGTTCGGCGATCGGCTCGATCGGGTCGTCGCCCTTGTGCGTGCCGAAGATGGCCTGACGGGTCTTCCGGTCGCCCTTGCGCCACTGATCGACCAGCTTGTGGATGCGGGCCATGAAGGCGTGGAAGTGGGCGCGGGTCTTGCGCGGCTCGGGCGAGCTGGAGACGAACAGGTCCATCAGCATGGACTTGCCGCGTCCCGGCGGTCCCCAGATGTAGAGGCCCTGCACCGCCGGCGGCCTGCCGAACAGGCTCTTCTTCGCCAGATCAAGCTCAAGCCGCTCCAGCGCCGCGATCAGCGGCTCCTGCGCCGGGTCGGGGACCAGGACGCCTTCCTCGATGCGGATGTCATAGGCGGAGCGGATGCGGGAGGTCATCGCCCGACGGTCTAGCCCCGCCGGCCCGGCGAGGAAAGCGCCCCGCATAAGCCCACTGTATGGGAAGCCCTGTCCTTCTCGGGCTGGATCATCCGTCCGCCCCTGCAAAACCGATTGCTTCGCAGCCGCGAAAGACTACATGCAGGATCGTACGACCACACTCTCCGCGCTCAAGCAGCGAGGCCCCGCGGGCCGAGCGGTAGCGCGTCCGAAGGACATACCAAAATGGGCTATCGCGTCGCCGTCGTCGGGGCCACCGGCAATGTCGGTCGGGAGATGATGAACATCCTCGAGGAGGTCGACTTCCCCGTCGACGAAATCCACGCCATCGCCTCGCGCAAATCCAAGGGCATGGAGGTCGCGTTCGGCGACCGCACCCTGAAGTGTCAGGACCTCGAGCAGTTCGACTTCTCGACCGTCGACATCGTGCTGATGTCGGCCGGCGGTTCGGTGTCGAAGGAATGGTCCGAGAAGATCGGCAAGGCCGGTCCGATCGTGATCGACAACTCCTCGGCCTGGCGCATGGACCCGGACGTCCCGCTGATCGTGCCGGAGGTGAACCCGGACGACGTCAAGCTGGCGACGAAGAAGAACATCATCGCCAACCCGAACTGCTCGACCATCCAGCTGGTCACCGCCCTGCGTCCGCTGCACGACGCGGCGAAGATCAAGCGCGTCGTCGTCTCGACCTACCAGTCCGTCTCGGGAGCCGGGAAGGAAGGCATGGACGAGCTGTGGAACCAGACCAAGGCCATCTACGGCCTGGGCGACGCCACGCCGAAGAAATTCCCCAAGCAGATCGCCTTCAACGTCCTGCCCTTCATCGGTTCGTTCCGCGACGACGGCTACACCGATGAGGAAGCCAAGATGTGGATGGAGACGCAGAAGATGATGGACCCGTCCATCAAGCTGACCGTCACCTGCGTCCGCGTCCCGGTCTTCGTCGGTCACTCCGAGGCGGTCACCGTCGAGTTCGACCGTCCGATCAGCCCGGACGAGGCCCGCGCCATCCTGCGCGACGCCCCGGGCATCCAGGTCGTCGATAAGCACGAGGCCGACGGCTACATCACCCCGGTCGACGCCGCGGGCGAGTTCGCCGTCTATGTCAGCCGCATCCGCAAGGACCACACGGTCGAGAACGGCCTGTCGTTCTGGGTCGTCTCGGACAACCTGCGCAAGGGCGCGGCCCTGAACGCCGTCCAGATCGCCCAGCTGCTGGACGAGACGGGCACGATCAAGTCGTCCTCCGGCTACCGCACCCTGACTGTCTGACCCTTTCCGTCTCGCCGCTCCCCCGGCGATGGAGAAGCCCATGACCACCGCCACCGGCTCCGACGCGAGCCGCCCCGCCCTGCTGTCCGCCTTCGGCTGCTATGTGATGTGGGGGCTGATGCCCCTGCTGTTCATGGGCCAGCATGCGGTCGGCTTCGACGCCTTCGAAATCCTCGCCCATCGCGCCCTGTGGGCGGTGCTGGTCGCGGGCCTGCTGGTAGTGCTGGCGAAACAGGGCGGTCAGGTGCTGGCCGTCTTCCGCGCGCCGAAGACCTTGGCATGGCTGATGCTGTCCACCGCCCTGATCGCCGTGAACTGGGGTCTGTACGTCTGGGCCACCACCCACCACGCCACGCTGGAAGCCAGCCTCGGCTACTACATCAACCCCCTGCTCAACATGGTCGTCGGGCTGTGGCTGTTCCGCGAGAAGATCGACAAATGGGGCTGGGTCGCCATCGGCCTGGCGGCGGTCGGCGTCCTGCTGCAGGCGCTGGCTCTGGGCCGTCCGCCGTGGATCTCCATCGCCCTGGCCATCTCCTTCGCCAGCTATGGCGTGATCCGCAAGCGCGTGCCGATCGAGGCGCAGGCGGGCCTGTTCATCGAATGCCTGCTGCTGGCCCCTCTGGGCCTGCTGTGGGTGCTGTGGCTGGTCCACACCGGCGCCGGCGCCGGCTTCGACAGCCCGACCAATCTGATGTGGGCGCTGGCCAACGGCCCGGCGACCGTGCTGCCGCTGGCCCTGTTCGCCTGGTCGGCGCGCCGCCTGCCCCTGTCGACCATCGGCTTCATCCAGTTCCTCGCCCCGACCCTCCAGTTCGCCGTCGGTGTCTGGGCCGGCGAGCAGCTGACCGGCCTGCGGATCGCGTCCTTCGCCTTCATCTGGACCGGCGCCGGAGTGTTCGCCGCCGCCGCCCTCCTGCGCCAGCGCGCGGCCCGGCTGGCGCTGAAGAACAGCGCGGAAGAGGTCGTGAACGGCTAGACCGCTCCGTACAGCGCCCCGATCAGCCGCTGCGCCCTCGGGTCGCCGATCAGATGCGGCGACTGGCGGGTCATCACATAGGCCGCCGACAGGCCTTGGGCCGGATCGGCGAAGACGCAGCTGCCGCCCCAGCCGCAGTGGCCCACGGCGTCCGGATTGGTCCCGAAGATGTTCAGCCCGGCATTGCGGGTGAAGCCGGCGGCCCAGCTCATCTCGTAGGGCAGAACCCGGTCCTGACCGTGGATGCGCTCGCGCGTCGCCGCCGCCAGCACCTCCGGCGACAGGACGGTGCGGCCCTCGAACGCGCCGCCATCCGCCAGTATCCCCGCGATCCGCGCCAGATCGGGCGCCGTCCCATGCAGGTTGGCGGACGGGATTTCGATCATCCGCCATTCGGCCGAGCCGCGCCCGCCGGGCGAGGAGCCCTTGTCGAGGAAGGCGGCCTTCTTGATCGCATCGATCTCGCCGAGATTGGTCGCCTTGGTCGGCTTGCGCATCTGGGCCACGCGGTCGTGCTCGGCCTCGGGCAGGCCGATCCACAGATCGAGGCCCGGGAAGTCCTCACGCAGGGCCGTGCCCATGGTCCGGCCATCGACGATGCGGAACAGCTCCCCCGCCAGATAGCCGATGACGATCGGACTGTATCCTGACGCGGTGCCCGGCGCCCACATCGGCGCCTGGGCGCACAGTCGGACCAGGGTCGCCTCGCGGTCGAACCAGATGGCGGGGTCTTCCGGCGTATCGAAGCCCGGCAAACCCGCCTGATGGCTCATCATCTGGGCGACGGTGATGTCCGCCTTGCCCGCCTGCCCGAAGGCCGGCCAGTAGCTGGCGACCGTCGCCTCGTAATCCAGCAGGCCGCGCTCGACACAGGTGGCGATCAGCAGGGCCATCACCGCCTTGCCGGTCGAGAACACCGGCGTCAGGGTCCGCTCGCCGAACGGGACCGTCCCCGCCGCGTCGGCCGAGCCGCCCCACAGATCGATGACCGTCTCGCCGCCGATGCGGACGCTGAACCGCGCGCCCTGCTCGTTCAGCCCCTCGGGCGCATCGGTGAAGTTGGCGGCGAAGGCGTCTTTCACGGCGGCGAACCGCTCGGGGCAGACGCCGTGGATGTCGGGGGAAGAGGTCATGCGACGGGTCTAGCCCCGACGTCCGGCCCTGTCACCGCCGACGGTCCGCCGAAGCCTCCCGCGCCGCCTCGAACTCCGCGCCCTCGTTCCACTGCGGCCACTCGCGGCTGTCGGCCAGATCGCGACCAACGGCGTAGAGCAGGTTCACGTCCACGGCGGCGGCGTCCATCACCCAGTCCGGCGTCCATTCGTCGGTGGGCTTGTGATAGCGGTTCTGGACATAGTCCCGGCTGGCCTCGTTGTGGCCGGTGAAGCCGGCGGCGGCGAACAGGGCGGGGACGCCCATCTTGGCCAGCGGGAAGTGGTCCGAGCGGTAGAAGCCGCCCGCCTGCGGGGCCGGATCCGGGATCAGCCGGCGGCCCTGTTCGGTCGCGCGACGCTCGACCCAGCTGTCGGTCTGGCTCTTGCCCGCGCCGATGACGACGATCTCCGGCGAGACCTCCGTGCCCGGCAGGAAGCTGTCCATATTGATGTTTGCGACCGTGGTCTCCAGCGGCCAGACCGGGTTGGCGGCATAGTATTCCGCGCCCAGCAGACCCGCCTCCTCGGCGGTCCAGGCGGCGAAGACCACCGAGCGCTCCGGCGGCGTCCCCGCCTTGAACATCCGGGCCAGCTCGATCATCGCCGCCACGCCCGTCGCATTGTCCACGGCGCCGTTATAGATGTCGTCGCCGTTCTGCGGTTTGGCGCGGCCATAGGCGTCCCAGTGGGCGCCGTACAGCACCGTCTCATCCGGATGCTCCGAACCCGGAATACGGGCCAGAATGTTGCGGCTCTCGATGGTCGCGTGGGTCTGGCCGAAGTCGATGGACATCGTCACCCCCGGCAGCTCCACCGGGGTGAAGGCCTCGCTGCGGGCCTGATAGCGCAGCTGGGCGTAATCCAGACCCGCGTCCCGCATCAGCTGCTCGGCCACATCGCCCTGGATCCAGCCCTGGGCCGGGACGCGCTCGGCTTCCCAATTGGCGCGCACGATGTCGAAGTCCGGCGCCGTAGAGGATCCTTCCAGCACGCTCCAGCCATAGCCGGCGCCCGCCGTGTCGTGGATGACCAGCACCCCCGCCGCGCCCTGCCGCGCCGCCTCCTGGAATTTGTAGGTCCAGCGGCCGTAGAAGGTCATGGCGTTGCCGTCGAACCGCTCGGCCACCGGATGCCCCTCCGGCGCGCCGAAGTCGGGATCGTTGACGATGACGAGGATGATCTTGCCGCGCACGTCCACGGCCTTGAAGTCGTCCCAGCCCTTTTCGGGCGCATCGACGCCATAGCCGGCGAAGACCACCGGCACGTTGGTCAGGGTGATGCGATCCACCGGCCGGTCGCTCGAGACGAGGATCTGCGGCCCGCGCTCCAGCGTGCGGGTCTGGCCGTTGACGGTGGCGGTGATCGTCGCCGGGCCGGACTGCTGGGTCTGGCTCAATTGCGCGACCTGCACCCACTGGCCGTCCGGACCACCGGGCTCAAGACCCAGCGCCTGAAACTGGCTGACGACATAGTCGACGGTCTTCTGTTCGCCCGGCGTGGCGACCCCGCGCCCCTCGAACTCGTCCGAGGCCAGAACGCGGGTGTGTTCGTTCAGCAGGGCCGGGTCGGCCTGCTGGGCCAGGGCCAGGGTGGGCGCGCCGGCGAGACAGAGCAGCGCCGTGGTCGAAACGAGGATCGATTTCAGGCGCATGATTTTACTCCGGGCAATGAGGAAGGGCGATCAGGGGAGGGCGGCACCCTGCCCCGGCGCGCCCAGCCAGTCCAGTACGCCGTCCGCCGCCACCACGCCCGAGGCGAAGCTGGCCTGCAGCAGATAGCCGCCCGTCGGCGCCTCCCAGTCCAGCATCTCGCCCGCGACGAAGACTCCGGACAGAACCTTCAGCATCAGATTGTCCGTAACCTGATCGAACCGGACGCCGCCGGCCGAAGAGATGGCGCGCTCCAGCCCCTGCACGCCCGTCAGGCTCAGGCGCACCGCCTTGATCCGCCGCGCCAGCTTGTCGGCCCCCTCGGGGATCTGGCCGGGAATTTCGCGCAGCAGGCCGACGGCCGCAGGCGACAGGCCGCCCGCCTTGCGCAGCCAGTTGGTCACGCTGTCCTTGCCGCGCGGTTTGGTCAGCCGGGCCGCCAGCGCCTCGATGGACAGGTCAGGCCGCAGGTCGACGACCAGTTCCGCCGACCCGTCCCGCGCGATGGCGTCGCGCAGGGCCGCCGACAGCGCATAGACGGCGCCGCCCTCCAGCCCGTAGCGGGTCAGCATCAGATCGCCGCGAACGCTCTGGCCGCCATGGCTCAACGCGATGGTCTTCAGCGGCTCGCCCGCGAACCGTTCGACCAGAACCTCGCTCCAAGTCACGTCAAAGCCGACGTTGGACGGCCTGAAATCGGCCACCTCGACGCCGGCCTCACACAGCGTCTGCGCCCAGGATCCATCCGACCCCAGACGCGGCCAGCTGGCGCCGCCCAGCGCCAGCACCACGGCGTCGGCCTGTTCCACGACCTCGCCGGTCGGGGTCATGAACACCCAGCCGCCGTCACGACGCCCGGTCCAGCGCGACCGGGTCCGCACCTCGACGCCGAGATCGGCCAGCCGGTTCAGCCAGGCCCGTAGCAGGGGCGAGGCCTTCATCGCTTTCGGAAACACCCGCCCCGACGAGCCGGTGAAGGTCGCCTGCCCCAGCCCCTCGACCCAGCCGATCAGTCGGGTGGGCGAGAACCGCTCGATCCAGCGCGCAACCACCGGCGACGCCTCGCCATAGCGGGAGAGGAAGCCCTCGATCGGCTCGGAGTGGGTCAGGTTCAGCCCGCCGCGCCCCGCCATCAGCAGTTTGCGCGAGACGGACGGCATCGCTTCATGGACGATGACGCGAACCCCGCTTCCGGCCAGCCGCTCGGCCGCCATCAGGCCTGCGGGACCGGCGCCGATCACATGGATGATTTTCATGTCCGGACCTCAAGCGCGGTTCGGGCGAGCGCGCAACCTCAGACCGCCGCGGCCTCACGTTCGCCCGGCACATTGGGATCGGGCGCCGTCGCCGGCTTGCGGGTGTCCTGACGCCTCGGCAGGCGCCAGACCTGCTTGTCCTCGAACCGGTCACCGGTCCAGGCCACAGCAGTCACGGTGATCTCGTGCGCATCCCATTCGATGCGATTGAAGCTGGGCGGCGCGCCCCGCTCGCGGTGCGACAGGGTTCCGCACCCGATCGCGTAGGAGCAGTGGTCGCCCAAATTGATCGGCAGGGCGAAAGGCACATGGACGTGGCCGGTGGTGATGATGTCGACGCCGGCCTCGGCGAAGATCAGGGCCGCCTCGTCACCGCGCTTCACATCCCCCGTCATCGGGGTGCCGATCATCTCGACCAGCGGGTGGTGGCAGGCCAGCACCCGCAGGGCTCCCACCGGCGCCTGGCGCAGGGCCTCCGCCGCCTTGCGGGTCTGGTCCAGATCGATGACGCCCTTGGACCAGTTGGGACGGGCCTGCCATCCGCGGGCCGTGACCACCCCGCGCACCATCAGGTTGGGGCTCAGGAACTGGTGATCATGCGCCGTATGCCCGGTCGCCTTCTCGAACGCCTTCCAGGGATGGAAGAGCCGCGCCGTCAGGCTCCAGTAGGGGACGTCGTGGTTGCCCACGATGACGAAGCGCGGATCGGGCATGCGGCGGATCCAGTCCCCCGCCGCGGCGAACTCGTCCGGAAAACCCTGCTGGGTGATGTCGCCGGTGATCAGGATCAGGTCGGCGGGATTGGCATGGGCGTAGTCCAGCGCGGCGTCGCAGGCCCGCCTGTGCTCACAGCCGAAATGGATATCCGAAAACTGGAGGATACGCCCCACTAGACGGAATCCTCCGCCGCCGGCGGGAGCGGAGCCAGCGCGCGGAAGGCCTTGCGGACAAATCGCACCTTCGTCTCGTGATGCAGCTGCACCGGCTCGCCGTCGATCACCGCCGGAATCTTCGAACGAGCGCGCAACACGACCTTCTGGGTCGCGCGGGTCGTCACCGCCGGATCCTGCCGCCAGTCGTCCATCACCGCATGGGCGGCCAGACGGAAGGCTTCCATCGCGTCGCTCGGGTTCATGGCCGCCGCCTCCAGCCCGGTGTTCTCCTCCATCGCGCGGGAGATCATCGGACTGATCAGAACCAGCGCCTCGGCGCGACGTTCCTTGGTGGCGTCCAGCGAGAACCGGAGCCGCCCGCTGAAGGCCCGCCTGAAGGCTCGCCGGGCGTGGGTCAGCGCCAGCTTCAGCTTGCCGGTCCGCATCGCCTCGCGCGCCGGCGCCCAGAGGGCCGGAGACCCGAAGATGGCGGCGCAATAGAAGGACTGGGTGAACTCGCCGTCCGTCACCTCGCCGCCCGCCACGGCCTGGGGCGCGCCTTCCTCGAGCGCGCGACGCAGGGCCAGTTTCCAGTCGGCCGTGCCGTACAGCGCCTTGGGCAGCATGTTCATGGTGCCGCCGGGCAGGGGCGCGACCAGGGGTCCGTCCGGACCGGCGCGCGAGGCGATGGTCCCCGCCGTACCATCACCGGCCAGCACGAACAGGACGTCCGGATTGGCCGCCAGCGTCGCATTGATCTGCTCGTCGAACTGACCGCCCTCCAGCGCCACCACCGACGCCTCGCAGCCGTACTCCGCCAGGATCGCCTCGGCCTCGCCCGCCGCCCGCGGCCCGACGCTTCCGGACAGCGGATTGACCAGCATGATCACGCGCGAGATTTCGGCATGCGGGGTCAGCGCATGCGTTTCGGCGGCCCCGTCCAAAGCGGGAGCCGCCATGTCTTCAACCTTAGCCATTGTATCGCCCATGCCGCCCGAACGCCTCGCATCCGCGAGAGTTCCGGCGACCGCGGCGCGGGCCTACTTCTTCAGCTCTTCCGTCGCCGCGGCGGCGCCGGCCTGAACCGCATCGCCCGCCTTCCCGGCTGCGGTGCCTGCGGTGTCGACGGCTTCGTCGGCGACCTTCGGGGCCTCGCCCTTCACCGCCGCGACGCCGGCGGCGATCCAGCCGTCCATCATCGCGCCGCCCTCGGCCAGCGACCGCTCCTTGATGCCCAGCACGGCCGTCAGGACACCGAACACCGCCAGCAGGGTCACCAGGATGCTGACCAGCGGATTGGGGCCCCGGCGACGCTTCTTGCGCGCCCAGATCGGACTGTGATCATCGGCCGTCATTCGAGCCGGTTCAGAAAAACGCATACGAAACCCCCGTCTGCACCCGTTTCCGGCGCAGCCCTCCGCCACGCCGTCGCCAGCCTAGTACAGGCTTAACCTTGTTCACAGGGCCGGGAACCGCCACGCTTATCCAGCGTTCTCACCCCATGGGGGAAACCCGAGGGATGAAGGAATAGCATTATGAAGAAGGCGATCATCGCGATTGCGGCTGTCGGCATGATGGCTTCGGCCTGCGCCAGCGACGGCTACGGTAACGGCTACGGCACCAACGAAACCGTCCGTCAGGGCGCCATCGGCGCCGGCATCGGCGCTGTCGCCGGCGCCATCATCGGCAACAATGTGGGTGACGGCAACGCCGGCACCGGCGCCGCCATCGGCGCTGTCGTCGGCGGCGCTGCCGGCGCCATCCGCGGCTCCTCGCAGGACCGCGCCAACCAGCGTCGCTACACCGACAGCCAGGGCCGCTACTACTACTGCTACGACGGTCGTCAGAGCGAATGCTATTGGGAAAACGGTCAGCGCCGCTACTGATAGTAATGGCGAAAGCCTGAGTTCAGGGGCGGCTTGTCGCGAGGCGGGCCGCCCTTTTTCATGCGCCGGCGGGGGCTGGGCGTGATTTGAGAGGGGTTGGAGATGAAGCGTTTCGTGGTGATCGCTGCGGGTGCGGCGGTGTTGGCGGGCTGCAGCTGGACGCCGGGGATGCGGGATCGCAGCGCCGTGGTGGCGGAGGTCTCGCCGTGCGTGACCAAGCGGTTCGACGTCTATTTCGCGGAGAATGAGGCGCGGCTGACCAATGCGGCGCTGCAGGCGATCGGCCTGACCGCGACCCAGTTGCAGAGCTGCGACATCCGGCGGGTGCAGGTCGTCGGCCTAGCCTCGGCCACCGGCGACGTGGCCGCCAATCTGAGCCTGTCCGAGCGCCGCGCCCTGGCCGTGGCCGAGGCGCTGGTCGCCGCCGGCTGGCCGAGCCCGGCCTTCGAACTGGGCGCCGTGGGCGATGCGGGCGCGACCACCGCGGCCGGCGCCAATGAGCCGCTGCGCCGCCGCACCGAGGTCGTCGTCGAAGCCTCGCCCCGAAGCTGACCCGGAACGGATCAGGCGCCGATGAGGCGACCTGCCGCTGTCGCCGACGGTGACGGCGGGGGGTCCGGGCGGCTAAGGTCGTCGCTCCTCACAGAGAGACCGTCGCGTGCGCCGCCTGTTCCGCTTCCTGATCCTGCTGACCCTGCTGCTGGCCCCGGCCGGCATGGCGACGGCGCAAGCTCCGGGGCAGGCCGCAAGCCCGGTCGGGCCGCAGCGCACCGACGAGATCGAGGCGGAACTGGTCTCCATGAGCCGCTGGGCCACGCCGGGCGGAACCGTGGTGGTCGCCGTCCGTCAGGCCATCGAGCCGGGCTGGCATACCTACTGGCGCAACCCCGGCGATTCCGGCGGCCCGACGACCCTGAGCTGGACGCTGCCCACCGGCGTCACGGCAGGCGAGATCGTCTGGCCCCTGCCCGGGCGCCAGCGTCTGCAGGGTCTGGTCAACTACGGCTATGAAGGCGCGGTCTATCTGCCCGTGCCGATCGAGGTTCCGGCCGATGCCCGTCCCGGAACCACCCTGCCTCTGCGGGTGAAGGCCCTGTTCCTCGTCTGCAGCGACGAGATGTGCATTCCGCGCGAGCTGACGCTGGGCCTGGACCTGCCCGTCCGCGACGGCGCCGCGCCGCAGGACAGCGCCCACGGCGCTGCCATCGCCCGCATCCTCGAACAGGCCCCGCGTCCCGCCGGGATCCGCGCCCGCGCGTCGATGGAAAACGGCGTCCTGACCCTGACCGCGACCGGCGGCCCGCTGGCGGGCAAGGATCCGGGCGCGAGCTATTTCTTCCCGTTCGAGAGCGGACCGCTGGACCACGCCGCCGCCCAGAGCGGATCGTGGGGACCGGACGGCCTGACACTCGTCCTCTCGGCGGGCGTGAAGCTGGCCTCGACCGGCCTGACCGGACCGGTGTCCGGCGTGCTGGCCACCTCTCACGGCGCCTTCGAGATCACGGCCGAACCGGGTCCGGCCCTGACCGGCGCTACTGGTTCGGGCGACCTCGATCCGCTGGACGACGCCGCCCCGACGCCCGCGCCCGCTGTCGCCGGGACAGGATGGGTCGTGTTCGGACAGGCCATGCTGTTCGCCCTGCTGGGCGGACTGATCCTCAACCTGATGCCCTGCGTCTTCCCCATCCTGGCGATGAAGGCGGCGGCGCTGGCGGCCTCGGCCCATGACGCGAAGCGGTCGCGAACCGACGGCCTGGCCTTCCTCGCGGGCGTGCTGGCCACCTTCCTGCTGCTGGCCGGCGTCCTGCTGGGCCTGCGCGCCGCGGGCGAGGCAGTCGGCTGGGGCTTCCAGCTGCAGTCCGCGCCGGTCACGGCGGGTCTGGCCCTGCTGATGCTGGCCGTGGCGCTGAACCTGTCCGGCGTCTTCCATATCGGCGGCGGGCTGCAGGGCGCGGGCTCCGGTCCGCTGTCGCGCCTGCCCGGCGGCGTCGGCGCCTTCTTCACCGGCGCCCTGGCGGTGGTGGTCGCCGCTCCGTGCACCGCCCCCTTCATGGCCTTCGCCTTGGGCGCCGCCCTGCTGATACCCTGGCCGATGGCGCTGGCGGTCTTCCTGATGCTGGGGCTGGGCCTGGCCCTGCCCTATGTGCTGGTCAGCCTGAGCCCGCGCCTGCTGGCCAAGCTGCCGCGCCCCGGCGCCTGGATGGAGCGGCTGAAGGCCCTGCTCGCCTTCCCGATGTACGGCGCCTCCCTGTGGCTGGCGTGGGTGTTCAGCAACCAGACGGGCGCCGAGGGGCTGGGCCTGCTGTTCGTCGCCGGGCTGGCCGCCGCGGCGGGCCTGTGGCTGATCGGCGCCGGTCAGGGCGAACGGGCGCTGGGCCGCAAGGGCGTGATCCACACCGGGGCGGGCGCGATCCTGCTGGTCGCCATGCTGGGCGCGACGACCCTTGCCGCCAGCGCGCCGGTGGAGCCGCGAAGCGGATCGTCCGAAGGCGGAGCATCGGCTCTCGCCTCCTCGCCCTGGTCCGCCGACGCCGTGCAGGCCGCCCTCGCTGAAGGCCGTCCGGTGCTGGTCAATTTCACCGCCGACTGGTGTGTGACCTGCAAGATCAACGAGCGCACCTCCCTGACCACGCCCGGTGTCAAACAGGCGATGGAGCGCACGCGCGCCGTCTATCTGGTGGGTGACTGGACGCGACGTGATGACGCGATCACCGCCGAACTGCAGCGCCACGGCCGGTCGGGCGTTCCCCTGTATCTGCTGTACCGCCCGGGACAGGCCGAGCCGGAGGTGCTGCCGCAGCTGCTGACCGAGGGCGTCGTCGTCGAGGCCCTGAAGCCCTGACGCCCCGGCCTTGACGCCACCGAAGGAGACCGCCGCCGTGATCCGACCGAACCTCACCGTCGCCCTCGCCGCCCTGACGATCGGCGCCGTCTCTCTCGGTGCCTGCCAGCAGCAGGCCGCCGCCCCCGCTGAAAAGGCCGAGGCGTCTCCCTCCTCCCCCTCTCCCGCACCGGCGCTCATGCCCATGCCGGGCCAGCCCGCCCCTGCCTTCACCCTCGTCGATGCGGACGGCGTCCAGCGCAGCCTGTCCGATTTCCGCGGCAAGGTGGTTGTGCTGGAGTGGACCAACGAGGGCTGTCCCTACGTCCAGAAACACTATTCCGGCGCCATGCAGGCCCTGCAGCGCGAGGCGGCCGCGGACGGCGTGATCTGGCTGAGCATCATCTCCTCGGCCCCGGGCAAGCAGGGCTATGTCGAGGGCCAAGAGGCGCGTGACTGGAAGGCGCGGACCCGGGCGAACGCCGCCCATCTGCTGCTTGATCCGACCGGTCAGGTGGGCCGGACCTACGGCGCCAAGACCACGCCCGACATGCGGGTCATTGATCGTGAAGGGCGGCTGGTCTTCGTCGGCGGCATTGACGACAAGCCGACCGTCGATGTCGCCGATCTGCAGGGCGCGACCAATTTCGTCCGCTCGGCGCTGGACGATGTGATGTCCGAACGCCCGCTCCGCACCGATCTGGCGGCGCCCTACGGCTGTTCGATCAAATACGCGGACGAGGAGGCCTGACGGCCGCCGTTTTGCGCGCTGCGACCCGACCTAGACCGGCGGCGCCGGCGGGGCGGTGATGACCTCGACATTGTCGTTCAGCAGGTAGTGCAGTTCATCCAGCGCGACCCGGCGCTCGGCCGGGGTGCCGGCGGTGCGGATGGCTTCGACCTTTTTCGGCATGTCTTCCGAAATGCCGCGCAGGATGCATTTCAGATCCCCGTCGGTGCCGCGCTCCTTGAGGATCAGGTGCCCCTGCATGTCGAGGGCGGCCAGGGCGGTGGTCTCGGTTTCAAACCGGCCGATCGCCTCCGGCGTCATGTACCAGTCCGGGGTGGAGGCCAGATTGGCCTGCCACTGACCGACGACGGAGCGAAGCGCGCCCGCGCGGCTGACGATGTCCGCGAACAACGGCTCCCCCGCGACTGAGACCGGCGCCCCGGAGGGAGCCGGCGGCTGTTCCGCCGCCAGCGCGACGTTCGGGTCGGTGAGCAGCAGGGAAAGGGCCAGGGCGACGCCGCAGGACATGGGAACCTCGGGGGCTAACCTTATTTGTTTCGACGAATCATGGATTCGCCGTTGAACCGGCTTACGCCTGACCCGTAAACGAGGGTTTACGACTCCCCGCTCGCCCGACCGCCGCCGAGATCGCCATGACCGCCCGCA
Source organism: Brevundimonas sp. (assembly GCA_031119155.1). GTDB lineage: Bacteria > Pseudomonadota > Alphaproteobacteria > Caulobacterales > Caulobacteraceae > Brevundimonas. The sequence goes on along the minus strand of JAVHYH010000041.1, from coordinate 1,469 downwards.
AACAAGCCCTCGACCTGCTCCGCGCCGTGGCGCGCAAGGACGCCGGAGCGCGCATCGTCCACCATTTCGCCACCGACCCCGGTCGCGTGGACCGGATGAGCGTCGATGCGGCGGGCCTGTATCTGGACCTGTCGAAGCAGGCCTGGAGCGCGGAAGGCTTCGAGGCGGCGCTGGATTTGGCCCGCGCCTGTGATGTCGAGGGTCGCCGTAACGCCCTGTTCGCCGGCGAGGCGGTCAATAACACCGAGGGCCGGGCCGTGCTGCATCCCGCCCTGCGCGCCGCCGAGGGCGCCGATTTCCACGCCCTGGGCGAGGCGGTGTCGAAGGAGGTCGATGAGACCCGCGACGCCATGTGCGAGTTCGCCACCGACATCCGCTCCGGCGCCGAGACGGGCGGGACGAAACAACCGTTCACCGCCATCGTCCACATCGGCATCGGCGGCTCCGACTTGGGCCCGCGCCTGTTGTGGGACGCGCTGAAGCCGCTGGAGCCGACCATCGACCTGCGCTTCGTCGCCAATATCGACCCGCGCGACATGGCCGAGGCGCTGGCCGGACTGGACCCCGAGACGACGCTGGTCGTGGTCGTGTCCAAGACCTTCACCACCCAGGAAACCCTGGCCAACGCGGAACTGGCCAAGGCCTGGCTGGCCGAAAGCCTGTCGCCGCGCCGGATGGTCCGTCACCTGATCGGCGTCACCGCCGCGCCCGAAAAGGCGAAGGACTGGGGCTGCGGCCGCACCTTCGGCTTCCGCGACTGGGTCGGCGGCCGCTATTCGCTGTGGTCATCGGTCAGCCTGTCGGTCGCCGTGGCTCTGGGCTGGGACGTGTTCGAGCGGGTGCTGGCCGGCGCCCGCGCCATGGACCAGCATTTCGTCGAGGCCGATCTGGAGAAGAACGCCCCCGTCCTGCTGGCGCTGGCGCAGATCTTCAACGTCGAGGGTCTGGGCCGCAACGCCCGCACCGTCGCCCCCTACGCCCACGGCCTGCGCCGCCTGCCCGCCTTCCTGCAGCAGCTGGAGATGGAGTCGAACGGCAAGCGGGTGAAGCGCGACGGCACGCCCGTCGACACCGCCACCGGTCCCATCGTCTTCGGCGAGCCGGGCACCAACGGCCAGCACGCCTTCTTCCAGCAGATCCATCAGGGCCCGACCGTGGTGCCCGCCGAGTTCGTGGTGGTCGCCCACACCTCCACGGCCGCCATCGATGATCGCGAGGGCGATGCACCCCTGTGGTCCAACGCCCTGGCCCAGGCCCAGGCCCTGATGGTCGGCAAGACCGAAAAGGAAGCCCGCGCCGAGCTGATCGCGGCGGGCGCCGATGAGGCCGAGGCGGACCGTCTGGCCCCGCACAAGACCTTCCCCGGCGACCGCCCGTCCACGACGATCCTGCTGGACGCCCTGAGCCCCGAGGCCGTCGGCGCCCTGCTGGCCCTCTATGAGCACAAGACCTTCGTCGAGGGCGTGATC
>JAVHYH010000282.1 GCA_031119155.1 Brevundimonas sp. | reverse complement strand
GGTTCGCCATCACCCTGCAGCTGGGCGAGGTGCCCAATATCGCCTCCATCGTCTGGCGTTTCGGCCTGGCGTCGGCGGTGCTGTTCGTGGGCTGCCTGCTGTTCCGGCAAAACCTGAAACTCACGAAGGCACAGCATCTGGCGGCGCTGGGGCAGGGGGCGTTCGCCTTCTCGGTCAGCTACAGCTTCACCTATGGCGCCGAGGAGCATGTCGCCTCGGCTATTGTGGCGGTGACCTTCGCCTCCCTGACCTTCATCAATCTGGTGCTGTTCCGCCTGATCGCGCGGCAGAAGGCGGCGGCGGCGTCCTGGGGCGGCGCCTTGCTGGGCATCGCCGGGGTCGCGGTCCTGTCGGGCGGCGAGGTGCTGGGCGCGGGCTTCGACCAACGCGCCGCCTTCGGCGTGGGCATGGCGCTGATCGCCACCACGGCCTCGGCCTTCGGCAATTTCTTCGCCTGGAAGGGCCAGCAGAGCGGCTCGCAGGCCATCCCCTCGACCGCCTGGGCCATGGCCTATGGCACGGGCCTGTTGGCGCTCTACGGACTGGCGACCGGGGTGGAGTTCACGATCGAGCCGACCGCCAGCTACATCGGCTCGCTGCTCTATCTGTCGCTGTTCGGCTCGGTGATCGCCTTCGGCCTGTATTTCACCATCGCCCGCACCATCGGCTACGCCATGGCCAGCTATATCTCGGCCCTGACCCCGCCGATCGCCATGCTGGTGTCGGTGTTGTTCGAGGGCGCGCGCTTCGGCTGGCCGGCGCTGGTCGGCCTGCTGCTGGTGCTGTCGGGGCAGGCGTTGCTGATCCGGGCGCCGAAGGCCTAGCGCCGGAACCAGCCGGTCTTCTTCTGTCGGCGATCCGCCTCGACCAGCGGCGCGGCGGCCTCGGGCGTCTTCGCCTCGGCCAGCTTCTCGCGGCGGATCCGTTCGGCGGCGAGGCGGCGCATGGCGATCAGGGCGATCAGGCCGGCCCGCGTCTTCGGGGCATAGCCGCCCATGATCAGTCCTCCAGCTTCGATCCATCCAGAAGCTGTTCGGCGCGGGTCCGTTCCTTCGCCGTCTTCGTCTTTTCCGCCTTGGTGCGCCCGTGTGCGGCGCGATTGGCGGCGGCGGTCGCCTTCGCCTCGGTCTTCGCCCGGTCCTTGCGGAAGCGGTTCAGGTTCACGACCTCGCCCATCACGCTGATCCTCATGCAACCCGGCGAAGGCCGGACGGTTTCCCAGACCCACAGCCTGAGGAGAGTCCCATGGTAGACGCCAGCCAAATCCGCGAACACCTCGAAGTCGTCGGTTCCGACGGCGAACATGTCGGTCGGGTCGATCATGTGATCGGCGACCAGATCGAACTGGCCAAGCTCGATCTCGCCGGCGGCTTCAAACACCACATGATCCCCGTCAGCTGGGTCGATCACGTCGATGAGCACGTCCACCTGAACCTCACCAAGGACGAGGCCAAGGCCCGCTGGACCGAGAAGCACTGAGGCTTCGGCTTACATCGAATTCACGAAGGCCCCGCTTACACGAGCGGGGCCTTCGCCTATGTTGAGCTCATGATCCGTCTGATCCTCAACCTGCTTTGGTTCTTCTTCGGCGGCTGGCTCGCCGGCCTGCTCTGGCTGATCGGCGGGGCCGTCCTCGCCCTGACCATCGTCGGCCTGCCGTGGACCTTCGCGGCCTGGCGCATGGCCAGCTACAGCTTCTGGCCGTTCGGACGCGAGGTGGTCTGGCAGGACCAGACCAACCCGGTGGCGGGCGGCCTCGGCGTGGCGTTGAACATCATCTGGTTCCTCGTCGCCGGCTGGTACATCGCCCTGTCGCACCTGATGCTGGCGATCGCCGACTTCATCTCCATCATCGGCATTCCGTTCGGCCTGAAAAACCTCGAACTGGCCAAGCTGGCCCTGGCTCCGGTCGGCCGCGCGATCCGCGACAAGCGCTGAGGCTCAGAAGCCGGTGAACAGCCGGTCGAGGGCGCGGCGGATGTCGTCTTCCCGGTCAGCGAGCGAGCCGAGTGTGCGGGTCACCACCCGTCGCTCGACCGCACCGAGCTCTGACAGCATCAGCAAGTAGGCCTCGCCGTTGAAGTTCACGGGCAGGCTGACCCGCGTCACCGTCGCGGCCTCGGGCATGGCGAGCAATGGGGCGACCAGAGCGGTCAGCCCTTCATCGTACAGGTGGGACTGCACCAGCATCACATAGGGCGCGACGCCCCGGGACCGGGCAGAAGGGTTCTCGACGATATCGAACTGGCGGATCACCAGCTGCGGAGGTCTTCGCCGAAGACACCGAAGCGGGCGATGCGATCCCGATGAAGCTCGAGCGCCTCGGCGTTCTGATCCGCCCACGCCCGCGCGCTGTTCACGTCGGCGGCTGAGGCGCGACGGCTCGCGACGGCTCTTTGGATGCTTTCGACGGCCAGCGCCTCGATATCCAGATCAACAGATCGCGCCTCATCAAGGAGCGACTGGTCGATTTCGATGTTCAGTTCGACCTTGCCCATGTCCATCAGGCTACCCGAAAACGGCTCTCCGGCCAATCGGGCGCTGGGCGGGCGCACCCTCAGTCGAGGCCGCGCCACTCCAGACCGCCGGGCAGGTCGAAGTCCGCGTAATCCACCTGAAGCACGCGCCGTCGGCGGTCAGCGGAGGAGGGGGCGGACGCGTGGAGGATGGGGGTACGGTAGACCCAGACCTCGCCGATGTCGGCCAGACAGAGCGATTGGGGCAGGCGGTTCGCCTCGGCTTCGGCGTCCTGCGCGGCGACCCGTCCGAGATGGTGCGAGCCCAGGGCGATCCGCAGGGGCGCGTTGTCGGCGTCCACGGGGTCGAGGTGGACCCGCAGGGTGACCATCCGGGCCAGCACCTCGAAGGGCGGGGCGACGTGGAGAAGGCCGTCCTTGGTGGACCAGGGTCCGAAGCCCTCGACCTCGATCCGCTCGCGGACGGGCAGGGTGCGGTCCTGATGCCAAGCCACGCTCCAGTTGGCCTCGGGTGTCTTGTCGAACATCACCGCCCGGACGGGGCGGGCGGCGGTCGATGTCAGGGGCGCGGCGACGGCGCCGATGGGGCCCTCCACCGCCAGCAGGCGGTCCAGAACCGGCGCATGGGCAAGGCGAGCGCCCGGTCGGGCTCCGATCCGGGCATCCGCCAGTGTGCGCAGGGCGTCGAGCGCGCGGTCGTCCAGCCGCCGTCCGGCGTGAAGGGCTCCGTCGCGCTCGAACGCCTCCCGATCCATCAGCCCGGCGAGATCATGTTCTCGGGGCGGACGTACTGGTCGAACTCCTCGTTCGTCAGATAGCCGCCGCCGACGGCTTCCTCGCGCAGGGTGGTGCCGTTCTTGTGCGCGGTCTTGGCGATCTTGGCGCAGGCGTCATAGCCCAGCTTGCCGTTCAGGGCGGTGACCAGCATCAGCGAGTTGTCGAGGCCGC
>JAVHYH010000040.1:11616-17398 GCA_031119155.1 Brevundimonas sp. | reverse complement strand
GGCTCGACCTTCGTGCTGAGCATGGAGCTGCTGATGTACGGCAACGGCTCCACCCGGGTGCTGACCTATCCAGTGGCCGCTGCGGCGCAACTGGCGGAAGAGGCCAAGGGATCGATCGGCGGCGACACCGGGCCGCAGGTTCTGCCGGGCCTGAGCGACGACCTCGGCGGCGCGACAGCCAAGGCCGCGCTGGACCAGCCAGTGGTCCTGCCGGGTCTGGCGGATGACGTCACGGCCAAGACCGCCGAGGCCGGACCCCAGGTCCGGCCGGATGTAGCGGACGCCGGCGCCAAGGCGGCTCCGGTCGACCTGCCGCTAGTGCTGCCGGGCCTGCCGGACGACGGCTTCGTGGACTACAAGGGCGTGCTCGCCGAGCCGCTGGTGCGGCCCGATGTGTTCAATGACGACCTGTCCGGACCGGGGGGAGGGCAGGGCGGGGGCGGCCTGACCGGACCGGGCTTCGACCTGTTCCCGACGGACCTGCCGGGCCACGAACACCACGACAATTTCGACCTGCTCCATCGCTCACAGATCGGCAAGGCCACCGACCACGACGTCTGGAACTGATCCAGAGAAAAGCCGCTGCCGGTCGGCCGGCGGCGGCGTTTTCATAGGCGGGCCCAAACGATCCGCTATCTGACGATTGCTGAGATCGTGAAATTTTCTCATTTCCACGCATTTTCGCCTCTGTGTGGGCAGGGCGGCGATGGCGTCGCGGGCGATCCGGAGCCTCTGTCGTCCCGCCAGCTGGGCGAAGGCGTCGGGCGTCTCGTCCTCCATCACCAGCAGGGCGTCGTCGCCGCGCCGGTCGAACGGGGTCAGCCGCGCCTGCCGCAACCGGTCGATGGCGACGTTGCGGACGATCAGCAGGACATAGGCCTTGGGTCGGGCGATAGCGCGCCAGTCGGCGATCCCGATCACCTTGACGTAGGCTTCCTGGACGATGTCACGGGCGGCGTCGTCATCGGTGGCCCAGCGCCGCGCCTGACGCAGATAGGCGGCGGCGTGCGGCAGGACCTGATCGATGAACCAGCGATCCGCCTCCGACACCGAAATCATGCGACGCCCTCCGCGCACTGGAAGGGCGTGCGTAAAGGGTTCCGGTTACACCCGGCTCACGGTCCCTTGTCGGTTCGGTGACAACTCAGCGAGCCTGGGCCTGCCGCACGCGTCGCAGTTCCTCGGCGGCGACCTCGAAATCGGCCTGGAACTCCGGGTTCGCCTTCAGCGCCGCGACGATGACCGCGCCGACGATGCGCCCGGCCTCGACGTCGCTGGCGTAGTGGACGCCGCAGATCATCCGGCTCTCGCCATAGGCGATGCCGCGCGCCAGAATTTGATCCGCGCGGTCGGGCGCCATCTCGGCCAGCACCAGCGCCCAGGCGAAGCCCAGCGCCGTGTGCCCCGACGGGTAGGAGCCGCTCGGTCCCAGCCAGGGCTCCGGCGTGAAGCAGGTCTCCAGCGGCTCGACGACGAACGGACGATGGCGGAAATAGCCGCGCTTGGCCGGCGTCTGGATGGTCTCCAGATCGCCCAGCATCCGGCCCAGCAGCCGGGTCAGGGTCGGCATCTGTTCGGGGACGAACTCGATGCCCAGCGCCTCGTTGAAGATGCGCGGCGCGGACGGCGTTTCGATCTCGTTGTCGGCGGCTGCCTGTTCCCAGCGCGTCGTGCCCTTGAGGGCGCGGGTGGCGCGATACTGGGCGATGTCGTCCTGCTCGCGCAGCGAGCCCGGCGCGGGCGGCGGCGGCAGGAAGTTGGCGGCGTTCGGCGCGGCGCCTTCCTCCAGATAGCCGTGCGGGTGATCGCGGAAGCCGGTCCAGAAGGTCGGGGTCTCGGCGGCGGGGCTGATCGAAGCGGTGGGCTCGGTCGAGGTCGCGCAGCCAGCGAGAACAAGGGCGAGGGCGGCGCCGGCCAGCAGGCGAGCGGGGAGGGAAAAGGTCATGGATACTCTGGGTACTGTCAGGGTCAGGCGAGCTGGGCGCCGGGACGGCCGTTCTCGACCGCCCAGGTGTTCAGCGTGGACAGGGTGGCGCGCGGATCGCGCGGATCGCTGATCTGCTGGTAGCGAGTGGTCATCAGCTCGGGCGTGACGTCGATGGAGATGTAGCCCCGCACCCGGCTGTCGAAGAATTTGATGTGCGGGTTGGCCGGCATGGCCGACATCAGCCCCTCGTAGGGCGGACCGCCCGAGGTGATGGAGGTGCCGACGAACTCGGTCGCCACCTTCGGCGAGGTCTCGTCCTCGCTGTTGAGCAGGACGTCGTTGGTCCAGAACGAGTGGTAGTCGCCGGCCAGCACCACCGGGTTGTTCGGCTTCAGCGTATGCAGGGCGCGGGTCATGCGGTCGCGCGCGGCGGGGAAGCCGTCCCAGGTGTCGGTCCAGTAGCGGGTTTCGTCGCCCCGGTTCTCGAAGCGCAGCCCGGCCATGACCAGGTTCTGGCCGAGGATGTTCCAGCGGGCGTCCGTGCGGGCCAGTCCGTCGTAGAGCCAGGTCTCCTGATCGAAGCCGAGGAAGGTGCGCGACGGATCGAGGCGGTCGGAGCATCCGCTGTTGGTGACGATCTGCCCCCTGGCGCCGCCCTCGACGGTGCAGGCGCCGCGCGAGCGGTACTGACGGCCGTCCAGCATGTAGAACTCGGCCAACTGACCGTAGCGGATGCGCTTGTAGATGGGCATCTGCAGCATCGCATCGACCCGCGTGCGACGGATCGGCATCGCTTCATAGAAGGCCTGATAGCCGGCAGCGCGGCGCTGGACGAAGCTGGCGGTTTCGCCGTCCTTGTCCGGCCAGACGCCGGAGTAGTTGTTCAGCACCTCGTGGTCGTCCCACGTCACCAGACAGGCGGCGGCGGCATGCAGGCGCTGCAGGTCGGCGTCGGTCCGGTGCAGGGCGTAGCGGTTGCGGTAGCCGGCCAGGGTGGTGGCTTCCTCGAAGCCGTAGTTTCGCACGTTCGAGGCCGCGCGCTCGCCGGTGCGGCTGTATTCGTAGATGTAGTCGCCCAGGAACAGGGTCAGGTCCGGCGCCTCGTCGGCCATGTGGCCATAGGCGCTGAAATGGCCGACCTCCCAGTTCGAGCAGGAGGCGACGCCGAGGCGCAGCCGATCCACGAGCGCGTTCGGCGCGGGTGCGGTGCGGGCCGTGCCGACCGGGCTCTGCTGGCCGGCGGCGGTGAAGCGATACCAGTAGGGGCGGCCGGGGCGCAGGCCCTGCGCCTCGACATGGACTGCGTGGGCGCTGGAGGCGTCCGCCGTGACGCGCCCCCCGGCGGCGATGCGGGTGAAGCGCTCGTCCGCCGAGACCTCCCACAGAAGATCGATCGGGCCGGACAGGCCGCCGAAACCGTCGGGTGCGATCGGGTTCGCGGCGAGGCGGGTCCAGATCACGAAACCGTCGGGCCAGGGATCGCCGGCGGCGACGCCGAGCGGGAACAGGTAGGCGCCGCCCGCCTGGGCGTTCGCGCGCCCGAACTGCAGCACCGCGGGCGCGGCCACCAGACCGCTGATCAGGGCGCGACGATTGAGGGACGGCGAGGGGATCAGCAGAGACATCGGCGGCGTCCGGGGCAGATCAGGGAAAAAGGACCGGCGGGTCGGGCGAACCGACCCGCCGGGAGACGACTTCGTCCTAGAAGTCCATCGACAGGCGCAGGCCGACGGTGCGGCCCTGGTTCGGCGAGGCGGTCGGGCGGGCCGAGCCGTTGAAGCCGTTGCGGGTCTCTTCGTAGTAGGTGTTGAAGAGGTTGCGGCCCCAGAGGGTCACACGCCAGTTGGCGTCCTGCGGTCCCATGCTGAAGTTGGCGTTCCACAGCCAGTAGCCGGGCAGGACCGAGCTGGACGCCGCGTTATAGATGGCGTCGCGCTGCATGTAGTTGGTCTCGGCTCGCCAGTCGAAACCGGCCATGCCCCAGTCATAGGCGACCGAACCGCCGTAGTTGTATTTCGGGAACTGGAGCGGCTCGCCCGAACGGTCGTTGGTGATGATGACATCCCAAGGACCGTCGACCGGGTTGGCGGCGTCGGTGGCCGCGCCGTCGATGGCGAAATACTCGGTATATTCGCCTTCCTTGTAACCGAAGTTCTGGCTGATGGTCAGGCCCTCGATCGGCATCCAGCTCAGCTCGATTTCACCGCCGTAGATTTCCGACTTGGGCACATTGGTGATCTTGCCGAGACGGCCGGATTCACGGTCGTACTCGAGGCCCTGGATCTGCTGGTTTTCGTAGTCGTAGAAGAAGACCGAGCCGTTCAGGCGCAGGGTGTTGTCGAACAGGTCCGACTTGAATCCGGTCTCATAGGCGATGACGATCTCGGGCTTGAACGGGGTCGCCGAGGTGCCGTTGTAGGTGGTGAAACCGCCCGACTTCACGCCCCGCGCCACGCTGGCGTAAAGCATGGCGTCGTCGGCCAGGGCGTACTCGACGCCGAAGCGGCCGGTGACTTCCGACAGGTCGGTTTCATAGGTGACTTCCGGCCCGACCGGCACGTTCAGGCGACGCGTGCCCGAGGTGGTCAGGCTGCGGTCTTCCTGTTCCCAGCGCAGACCGGCGATGATGTTCAGGCGGTCGGTGACGGCGAAGCTGTTGTGGGTGAAGATGCCCATCGCCTGCACGGACTGGGCGTAGGGCGTGTTGATCAGCTCGCGGTTGGCGCCGCGGAACTGGGTGTAGAAGCCGCCGTCCAGGCTCTCGTCGGCATAGTGGGCGCCGACCATCCAGTTCAGACGACCGACCTCGTTCGACAGGCGCAGTTCCTGCGACAGGACTTCCAGGTCGTTGTAGAAATAGACGTCGGACTCGTTGAAACGGGTGCCGTCCCAGTCGTTGTATTCCGAGCGGCTGAAGGTCTGGTAGGCGGTGACCGAGTTCAGGGTCGCCCAGCCGAGATCGGCCTCGACGCGTGCGGCCAGATCCAGACCGTCATTGTCGCGGCCCGGCTTGGAGCCCAGGGCGCGGCCCGAGACGGCGGCCATTTCCGGCGACAGCTGCCAGCCGGTGATGCGCCAGGCGGTGTCGGTAGGATAGGTGACGCTGCCGTCATTGACCGTGTACGGCGCGCGCAGGCGGAAGCCGAGGCCGTCCGACTTGTCCATTGCATAGGTGGCGGCCAGATCGACCGTGACGTTCTCGGTGGCGTCCCAGGTCAGGCGGCCACGGATGGCGGACTTGTCGCGGTCGCCCAGACGTTCGCCGGTGTCGCGGTGATATTGCCAGGCGCCGCCCTGTTCGGTGACGGCGGCCAGACGGCCCAGCAGACCCTCGGCGATCTGGCCCGAAACGAAGCCCTCGACCTTGTAGCGGTCGTACGAGCCGTATTCGGCGGTGAAGCCCGAGCGCAGGTCGGCGGTCGGGGCGTTGGTGATGATGTTCACCGCGCCGCCGGTGGTGTTGCGGCCGTACAGGGTGCCCTGCGGTCCGCGCAGGACCTCCATGCGGGCGATGTCGAACATCGCGCCCTGGGTGGTGATCGTATAGGGGTGCGCGACCTCGTCGACATAGACGCCGACGGTCGAGGAGTTGTTCGAGGAGTATTCGCGCGTGCCGATGCCGCGAATGCGGAAAGTCGAGTTGGAAACGTTGTTGCCCTGCGTGTAAGTCAGCGAAGGCACGGCTGCGACCAGCCCGTTGGTATCGTTTATCTGCTGGCGGGCCAGTGTGTCTGCCGACAAGGCGCTGACCGCAAGAGGAACATCCTGAAGCCTCTCGGTGCGCTTCTGCGTGGTGACGACGATTTCTCCCGTGTCGGACGGTTCTGTCTGGGCCTCGGCGTGGGCAAGGGCGAC
>JAVHYH010000040.1:9300-11606 GCA_031119155.1 Brevundimonas sp. | reverse complement strand
CCGCGAATGCGGAAGCTGGGCTGGCCGCTGCCGAACTGGCTGTCGACTTCCAAGTTCGGGACGACGTTCTCGATGTCGTTGACGACGTTGACGCCCTTCTCGTCCAGTTCCTCACCGCCGATGACGCTCAGGGCGATGCCCACGTCCTGGCTGTTCTGGGCCCGGCGCTGGGCGGTGACCACGACGTCATCAAGTGAACTGGCGCTGTGGCCGGGTTGCGGTTCGGAAGCGGTCTGGGCCGCGGCGGGCAGCGCCGCCAGGGCCAGGATGGCGCCGGACGCGCCGAGGAGGAGACGTTTCATTTTTTGACCATCCATCGGGCGACGCGCGGGGTGCCCCCACCCTCGCGGGCCGAAGTGATTTGGGATGTTGTCGAACACCCGTTCGTCCGGTCGAGGGTCGAAACGGTCCCCGCCATGGGGAGGAGCTGGGGACCGCTATCGCGACAAGGAAAAACAAACGTTCGACAACAATCCGCCACTAGGATGCCGCCGCAATGCTTTTGTGACGCTTGCCTGAAGTGTTTCTGTCAGATGTTTTCGGGCTTTGTGACGCGCCTCCGAAAACGTCTGTTTTATCGAGGTTTGTGCGACACGAGGCGAGCGGCCACGCTCTGGAGATCGTCGGCGCCGACGGGCGTGCCGGTGGTCAGGGCGGTCAGGGCGGCGCCCTTGTACCAGAGGGCGAAGCGGGTCGCCGCCAGTCGGGTCAGGTCGAATTCCGACGGCCAGATGCCGCTCTGATTGTAGTAGGTGCCGCCGCCCTCGGGGCCGCGCAGCAGCATGGCCAGGTCGCGCAGGGAGGCGTCCCGCCGCGCCTCGACGCAGATGCTGGCGATCAGGCGGGCGTAGCGGACGTAGAAGCCCTCGGCGCCGCTCTCAATGGACGCCAGCGGCGTCATGCGGCGGGTCCAGCTGTCCATGTCCACAAGGGCAGGGTCGCCTTCGGGCTTCTGGCCGGCGAGGTAGCGGGGCATGTCCCGGAAGACGGCGTGCCACACCGCGTCCAGCACGAATTTCCGCATGTCGGGCCAGTGATAGGCGAGGGTGGAGGTCGAGGTTCCGGCGACGGCACTGACCGACCGGTTGGTGATCGCCGTCAGGCCGCCGGTCAGGATCTGGTCGGCGGCGATGTCGAGCAGCTTGCGTCGCATGGACTCCGGCTCCATCCCCTCGGTCGGGGCCTTGGGCAGGACCAGGCGGTCGCGGTACCAGAGGGTGGCCGTCGCCGGCCCTTCCGGCAGGCCGAGGGCGCGGTCGATCAGGGCGCCCAGCCCCTCGGCGGCGATGGCCTCATAGTCGGGGCGGCCGCCGAGGGCTCCGGCGTAGAACTGCTCAATCGTCAGGGTTGCGACGAAGGTCGCGGAAAAATCAGCTGTTCGATTGTCCGGACCCAGATGACCGCGCCAGGCCTCCACCCGCAGGGCGGTCCAGCGCCGCATCAGATCGCGGCGCGCAGGGGAGGCATCCGCATCCAGCATCAGCGCTTCCCAAATGCGGACGAAGCCGGCGTCGTCGGCGGCGCGCAGGCGCAAATAGGTCTGGACCAGCGCCAGCAAGCTGTCGCGTCCCGGAGGCAGATCCTCGGCGGCCTTGAAGAAGGCGGCGTGGAATTCGGCGTCCCGGCGCAGGGCCTCTTCGCCGACCGCCTCGATCAGCCCGGCCTTGGTGCCGAACAGGTTGACGATGACCGTCGTGCTCTTGCCGATCGCCTGGGCGAGATCGCGCAGGGTCAGGCTCTCCAGGCCGGCTTCGGCGGCGTGCGCGATCGCGGCGTCCACGATCTGTGCGGCGTCGATGGAACGGGTGTTCGGATCGGAGGCGGGCATGCGCCTCAATGACCGCGTGTGATCGGCGTGTCGAGGCTGAACGCCTGCACAGGTTCTGCACACCGTCTCCGCTGACGCTCCTCGGGAGGTCCCGGAGCTCTGGACCCCGGCGCGCGACAAGGCTGTCGCAGCCAAGGGGAGATCCATGCTCGGCACACATTCATTCACGCGGTCCGCCTTCTGGCTGAAGGTCGGTCTGGCGGCGCTGCTGGGCGGTCTGGCCCAGTTCCTGTTCATCGGCGGCTTTCCGTGGGGCGCGACGGTCGGCGGGTTCGCAATGGCCTGGCTGCTGGCCGTTCTGGCGGCGCGGCCCGGACTGAGGCGAGACCCTCGCGCCCTGATCGCCCTGCTGGCGGCGTCCGGGCTGGCGCTGCTGATGATCGAGCGGCCCGGCCTGCTGGTCTGGCTGCTGTTCGGCCTGATGCTGACCGTCGCGGCGCTGTCGGCGCGGGTGAAGGCGGGCGAGCCGGTGTGGCGC
>JAVHYH010000040.1:0-9290 GCA_031119155.1 Brevundimonas sp. | reverse complement strand
CTGACCGGCGACGACGAGGCCAACAACGCCTACCTCTCGCGGATCCCGCTGAAGGCGGGCGAGCCGGTGTGGCGCTGGTGGCAGCGACTGGTCGTCCAGGCGGTGGTCAGCGTGGCCGGGCCGTTCATCGACCTGCACCGACTGACGAAGCGTCGGCGGCGCCCGCGCCTGCGTCGCCAGTCGCCCCTGACCGTGATCCGCGCCCTGGCCCTGCCGGTCGTCGGCGGTCTGGTCTTCCTGACCCTGTTCGCCCGCGCCAACCCGCTGATCGACGAGGCGCTCCACGCCGTGCACCTGGCCGGTCCGTCCGGCGAGATGATCGGCAGGAGCCTGTTCGCCCTGTTCGTCGCACTGGCGACCGGCGCCCTGCTGCGCCCGCGCTGGCGCCGCAAGCTGATGGCCCTGCCGTCGCTGGGACAGCGCGCCCTTCCCGGCGTCAGCACCGCCTCGGTGATCCTGTCGCTGATCGTCTTCAACGCCCTGTTCGCGCTGCAGAACGGTCTGGATATCGCCTTCCTGTGGAGCGGCGCGCCTCTGCCCGGCGAGATGACGCTGGCCGACTATGCCCATCGCGGCGCCTATCCGCTGATCGCCACCGCCCTGCTGGCTGGCCTGTTCGTACTGGTCGCCCTGCGGCCCGGATCGGAGACGGCCCGGCGGCCGCTGGTGCGCCGTCTGGTGGTGCTGTGGGTCGGGCAGAACATGGTGTTGGTCGCCTCGGCCCTGCTGCGCACGGCGGACTATGTCGAGGGCTACGCCCTGACCCGCTTCCGCATCGCGGCGATGATCTGGATGGTGTTGGTCGGCGTCGGCCTGCTGCTGATCTGCTGGCGCCTGCTGAAGGGCAAGGACGGCCACTGGCTGATCGACGCCAATGTGAAGCTGGCTCTGGTGGTGCTGGCCGCGGTCAGCGTGGTCGACCTGGGCGCTGTCGCTGCGTCCTGGAACGTCCGGCACGCCCGCGAGATGGACGGCACGGGCGCGGTGCTCGACCTCGGCTATATGCGCAGCCTCGGCGCGCCGGCCCTGGTCTCGCTGGTCGAGCTGGAGCGGACCACGACCAATGCCGATCTGAAGGATCGCGCCGCCGCCGTGCGCGCGGACATCCACCGGACCCTTCGCCGCCAGCAGGCGGACTGGCGCAGCTGGACCTGGCGGGGCGCGCGGCGACTGGCGCGGGTCGAGGCGATGGCGGCCGAACGTCCGCTGCTCACGCCGAAGCCCGGCGACCGGACCTGGGAGGGCGAAATCGTCGTCCCGCCGCCGCCGCCGGAACCCGAAGCGCCGCCCGTGGTCACGCCTTCGACGCCCGTACCGGCGCCCACCCCGTTGACCTCAGCCCCCGGAGTCTGAACATGGCGATCATGCAGCGCACCGTTCTGGTGGTCGATGACGACCCCCACATTCGCGACCTCCTGACCTTCGCCCTGCGCAAGGCGGGACTGGCCACGCGCGAGGCCGAGGACGGCGAGGCGGCCCTGACCGATCTGGAGGCCCATCCCTCCGATCTGGTCGTGCTGGACATCAACATGCCGCGCATGGACGGAATCGAGACCTGTCGCCGCCTGCGGGCGAAGGGCGACACGCCGGTGCTGTTCCTGTCCTCGCGCGACGACGAGTTCGACCGCATCCTCGGCATCGAGCTGGGCGCCGACGACTATGTCACCAAGCCGTTCAGTCCGCGCGAGGTGGTGGCCCGGGTCGCCGCCATCCTGCGGCGCACGGCCCGGACGCCTGCGCCCCTGCCGTCCGGCGCGGTGACCCACGGCAAGCTGTCGCTGGACGCCGAGGGCTGGCGCGCCGCCTGGGGCGGGGCCGAGGTGCCGCTGACGGTGACGGAGTTCGCCATCGTGCGGGTGCTGGCCGCCCAGCCGCGCATGGTCTTCACTCGCGACGCCATCATCGACCGGGTCCACGGCCCCGGCTTCGCGATGACCGACCGGACCATCGACAGCCATGTCCGCAACCTGCGCGGCAAGTTCGCGGCGGTCGGCGGCGGGGATGTGGTCGAGACCCGCGCCGGGCTCGGCTACCAGCTCGGACCCTGCGTCGGCGCGGCCGCGTGACCCCAATCCAGGCCAGGGGAGAACCGGGACGGTTTCGCCTGTTCGTGCGACGGCACTGGCCCGCCCTGCGGCTGAGGACCATCTTGCTGGCGGTGCTGCTGTTCGCGGCCCTGCTGCCGGGCTTCGCGGGCATCTTCCTGCGGGTCTATGAGAACACCCTCGTGCGCCAGACCGAGGCCGAGCTGGTCGCCCAGACGGCGGCCCTGTCGGCGACCGCGGAGGCGCTGTGGCCCGGCTCGCGCCTGACCCCGCCGACCGAGGCGCAGCGGCTGACGCCGGGCTGGTATCGGCCCGAGGGCGCGACCATCGATCTGGGCTCGACGCCCGTCCTGCCCGCCCGTCCGGCGGCTGCGCCGGCCTCGCCGCCGCGTCCGGACGCCGTCGCCGTCGGCGAACGGCTGGACGCCATCATGGAGGAGACCAGTCGCACGACCCTGGCCTCGATCATCCTGCTGGACCGGGACGGGACGGTGGTGCGCGGCTTCGGACAGGGGGGCAACTGGAAGGACATCCCGGAGGTGCGTTCAGCGCTGGCGGGGCGGCCCTCGACCGTGCTCCGGCGCAATGACGGCTACCATCCGCGCTATTCGATGGAATGGCTCAGCCGGGCCTCCGGCCTGCGCATCCATCACGCCCGGCCGGTGACGGTGAACGGGCAGGTCGAGGGGGTGGTGCTGGTGTCCCGGTCGCCCCGCGCCCTGTTCCGCGGCATCTATCAGGACCGGATCAAGATCGCGCTCGGCATCGTCGGGGTGCTGGGTTTCATCGCCTTCCTGGCGGTGCTGGTCTCGCGCGGCATCGCCAGACCCATCGAGGCGCTCAGCCGGGCCACGCGCGAGGTGGCCAGCGGGGGCGGGCAGGCGCCGCCGCCGCCCGCGACCGCCGCCATCGAGATCCGCACCCTGTACGAAGATTTCGGCGTCATGGCCGAGGCCATCGACCGCCGCTCCCGTTACCTGCGCGACTTCGCCGCCGCGGTCAGCCACGAGTTCAAGACGCCGCTGGCCGGCATCAACGGCGCAGTCGAGCTGCTGCAGGATCACGACGACATGTCGCCGGAGGAGCGCCGCCGCTTCCTCGACAACATCGCCGCCGACGGCCGTCGTCTGTCGGCGCTGGTCACCCGGCTGATGGATCTGGCCCGGGCCGACATGGCGCGGCCGGAGGCGGGGCTGTCGGTGGACCCGCGCCCGCCGCTGCTGAAGGCCGTGGACGCCGCCTCGCCGGACCTGACCATCGCTCTGGACCTGCCCGCCGACCTGCCGCCCGTCGCCGCGCCCGAGGCCACGCTGGAGGTGGTGGTGGCGACCATGCTGGAGAACAGCCGTCAGGCCGGGGCGAAGACTGCGCGGATCGCCGCCCGCGTCGCAGGCGAGACCGTGATCCTGTCGATCACGGACGACGGGCCGGGAGTCACGCCCGCCGACCGCCAGCGCATCTTCGAGCCCTTCTTCACCACCCGCCGCAGCGAGGGCGGGGCCGGGCTGGGGCTGTCCATCGCCCGCGCCCTGCTGGCCGCCAATCAGGCGACGCTGGACCTCGTGCCGTCAGAGGGCGGCGCGGTGTTCGAGATCGGCCTGCCGAAAGCCTAGCGCCAGGGCGTCCCGTCGCCGTGCTTGCCCACGCTCTTCCACTCGGGCGGCGCGGCCTTGTGCACGAACTGCTCCGACACCAGCCAGCCCTTCAGCGGGCGCAGCACGGCCAGGCAGGCGAGCGTCAGCAGCGGCATTGTCACCACGAAATGCACCCAGACCGGCGGGTGGACCGTGAACTCGAACCACATGAACAGCCCCATGCCGATCACCCCGACCAGGCTCATGCCGAAGAAGGCCGGGCCGTCCGCCGGGTCGGCGAAGCTGAAGTCCAGGCCGCAGTTCGGGCAGTTGTCGCGGATCTTGAGGAAGCCGCGCAGCAGCGGACCCTCGCCACAGCGCGGGCAACGGCAGCGCAGGCCGGTCTTCAGGGTGCTGAGGCGCGGATATTCGGGTTCGCTCATGGCGTGTCCGGCTCCTTCATTGACCGGATGTCGGCCTGTCGAAGATCAACCGCAACCCGGGCCGTTTGTCACGGTGGGCAAATTGACTACGCAGAACTCCGGTCACCATCCGTTAACCGCGTTTAAAGAGCAGTCGCGCGAGTGTGCGCGCGTATGTCCGGGGCCCGCACCAGAACGCGCATCCTGAAGTCGACCGTGGCCGCCGCCGCGGCCGGCGCGGTCGTGCTCGCCCCGCTGGCGCCGCTGTACGCCCAGGAGGGCGGCGGAGCGGCGCTGGATCCGGTGACCATCCGGGTCGGCGCCAACGAGACCTTCACCCGTGTCGAGTTCGCCGGCGTCATCGGCGCCCGGTCGCAGGTGCGCCGCGATGGTCGCGACGTCATCGTCCGCATCGGCGCGACCGCCGCGCCGGATATCTCGCGCCTGCGGGTCGATCCGCCGCGCGGGGTGGAGAAGGTCGAGACCCGGGCCGTCCGTGGCGGCACCGAACTGGTCCTGACCCTGGCCGAGGGGGCGGACATCCGCACCGGTTCGGCGGACGGCGCGGTCTTCCTCAACCTCTACGCCACCGCGCCCGAGGCGCCGGCCACGCCGCTGACCCCGGCGCAGGTGGCGACCGTGCCGGTGGTCTCGCGAACCGGGCCGGACAAGGTCAGCCTCGACTTCAAATGGGACCAGCCCGTCGCCGCCGCCGTCTTCCGGCGCGGAGAGGCGGTCTGGGTCGTCTTCGATACGCCCGCCCGCTTCAACATGGACGGGGCGAAGGATCTGGGCCCGGCCACCGGCGCGCACTGGACCGCGGGTCCGGATCACGTCGCCGTCCGCATCGCCGCGCCGCGCGCCCTGAGGGTGTCCGCCGTCGCCACCGGCTCGACCTGGACAGTCACCGTCGGCGGACCCGCCGCCTCAGCCGGGGGCGTCACCGTCGACCGCGATGACAGCGGCGAGCCGGTGCTGGTCGCGCGCATGGCCGGGGCGACCAAGGCCATCTGGCTGACCGATCCGATGGCCGGCGACCGATTCGCCGCCGTCACCGCTCGCGCTCCGGGCAAGGGCTTCGCCGACAGCCGCCAGACCATCGACATGACCCTGCTGCCGACCGCGCACGGTCTGGCGGTGGAAACCCTGGTCAGCGACCTGGCCGTCCGCGCGGACGGCGATCTGGTCACCCTGAGCCGCCCCGGCGGCCTGACCCTGTCGGCGCCGTCGGCGACGCTGGAGGCGGCTCCGACCGAGGCGGGCGCGCCGCAGAAGGGGCGCTATCCGGGCCTGATCGTCGAGGGCTGGGAGAGCACCGGCCATGCCGGCTTCTCGGCCCGGTATCGCGAGCTTCAGGACGCCGCCGGCGTCGAGGCCGGCGCGGCCGGGGACGATCCCCGCGCGCCGATCGAAGCGCGGATGGCGCTGACCCGCTTCCTCGTCGCCTCGGGCCTCTATTACGAAGCCATCGGCGTGATGAACGCCATCGTGGCCCAGGCGCCGAACATGGCGGGCGAGCCCGAACTGCGCGGTCTGCGCGGCGCATCGCGCGCCGCCATCGGGCGACTGGACGAGGCGCAGGGCGACTTCGCCTCCGCCGCCGTGGCCGGCGATCCGGCCTCCGCCGTCTGGCGCGGCTATATCGCCTCGAAGCAGGGGGACTGGGAGACGGCCCGTCAGGCCTTCTCGGCCGGCGCCGGGGCCGTGGACGACTTCCCGCCGGTCTGGCGCGCCCGCTTCGGCGCCGCCCATGCCGAGGCCGCGCTCGAAAGCGGAGACCCGGAAGCCGCCCGCGCCCTGCTGACCTACGTCTTCAGCCAGAACGCTCCGCCCGCCGACCAGCTTCAGGCGCGCATCGTGCAGGCCCGGCTGTTTGAACAGGACGGCATGGCCGACCGGGCGCTGGCGGTTTACCGCGCCGTGGGGCGTGCGCCGCTGGACAATCTGGCGGTTCCCGCCCGCCTCGGCGTGATCCGCCTGTCGATGGCGCGCGGCACGATGAAGGCCGACGCCGCGGCCAAGGAGCTGGAGGGGCTGCGCTGGCGCTGGCGCGGCGACGCCACCGAGCTGTCGGTCATCCGTCAGCTGGGCAAGCTGTACCTGTCGCAGGGCCTGTACCGTGAGGCGCTGACGGCGCTGAAGGGCTCGGGCGGGCGGATGCAGCGCCTGCCGGGGGCGGCGGATCTGCAGATCGACCTGTCCAACGCCTTCCGCATGCTGTTCCTCGAGGGCGGCGCGGACGGGCTGCAGCCGGTGCAGGCGCTGGGCCTGTTCTACGATTTCCGCGAACTGACCCCCATCGGCGCCGACGGCGACGAGATGGTGCGCCGCCTGTCGCGTCGACTGGTGGATGTCGATCTGCTGGATCAGGCCGCCGAACTGCTGGAGCATCAGGTCGGCAGCCGTCTGGAAGGCGTGGCCAAGGCCCAGGTCGCGACCGATCTGGCCACCATCTATCTGATGGACCGTCAGCCGGAGAAGGCGCTGCAGGCGATCTGGAGCTCCCGTTCGACCCTGCTGCCGACGGCCCTGAACGCCGAGCGCCGGGCGCTGGAGGCGCGGGCGCTGATGAACCTGGGCCGCTACGACCATGCGCTGGAGGTGCTGGGAACGGACGCCTCGAGCGAGGCGAAGGCGGTGAAGGCCGAGATCTTCTGGAAGCAGGAAAACTGGGGCGGGGCCGCGACCCTGTACGAGGGCGCGCTGGGCGACCGGTTCAGGAACCCGGCGGCGCTCACCCAGGACGAGGAGGCCCGGCTGATCCGCGCCGGCGTCGGCTATTCGCTGGCCCGCGACACAGCATCCCTGACGCGGCTGTCGCGCAACTATCGCCCCTATATCGCCGGGGCCCGCTCCAAGGTCGCCCTGTCGATCGCGCTGGAAGGCATGGGCGGGACCGAAGGCACGGCCTCGGTCAGCGACTTCGCCACCCTCAGCGCCACGGCCGACACCTTCGCCGGCTGGGTCAATGAGATGAAGGCCGAGCTCAGACAGAAAACGGGCGGGGATCGCCCTGCGACACCCGCCCGTTCCTAAGTCAGCGAAGGCGGCGATCCCGAAGGTCCGCCGCCCCGAAACTCGCTTACTTGTTCACCGCATCCTTGAGCGGCTTCGACACGCGGAAGCGCACGGCCTTCGAGGCGGCGATCTTGATGGTCGCGCCGGTGGCCGGGTTGCGGCCTTCACGGGCGGCGCGGGCCGCGGTGTCGAACACGCCGAGGTTCGAGATGCGCACGTCGCCGCCGGCGACCAGCGACTTCTGGATGTTTTCGACGATCGCGGTCAGGACGCGGCCGGCGTCGGCTTGGCTGACACCCGCGTCCTTGGCGACGGCGGCGATGAGTTCGGCTTGAGTGGTCATTGTGGGTCGTTTCCCGATTAAGTTCGCCCCGCGAGTCAGGGGCGATGACGGACGGATCAACGCCGCTTTTTATCCGCAAGGCAAGCGGCTTCGGCTCTGTAAGGCCCACGGGCTGGGGATTTACCCGCCTCCGGACGCTCTCTGGAAGCTCTCGACAAGGCTCCCCGCGACCAGTCTCCAGCCGTCCACGAGCACGAAGAAGATCAGCTTGAACGGCAGGGAAATCACCACCGGCGGCAGCATCATCATACCCATGGACATGAGCACGCTGGCGACCACCAGATCGATCACAAGGAACGGAACGAAAAGGAGAAATCCGATTTCAAAGGCCCGCTTCAGCTCGCTGATCATGAAGGCCGGAGTAACCACCCGCAGGGGCAGGTCGATGGCCTGCTGCGGGGCCTCGATGTTGGACAGCCGGGTGAACAGGGCGAGGTCGTCCTGATCGACCTGACCCAGCATGAAAGTCTTCACAGGTTCTGATGCCGCATCGAAGGCCTGAGGCAGCTCCATCTGCTGATCCAGCAGGGGGCGGATGCCCGAATCATAGGCGTCCTGCCAGGTCGGAGCCATGACGATGGCGCTCAGGAACAGGGCCAGGGAGACCAGAACCGCGTTGGGCGGCGACTGCTGCATGCCCAGCGCCGTGCGCAGCAGGGACAGCACCACGATGATCCGCACGAAGCTGGTCGTCATGATCACGATGGACGGCGCCAGCGACAGCACGGTCATCAGACCGACCAGCTGGACGACCCGCTCGGTCAGCCCGGCGCCGGTGCCCAGATCGACGTTGATCGCTGCGCCGCCGGACACGACCTCCTGCGCCAGGGCCGCCAGCGGCCAGCACAGGCAGAGCAGGGTGGTCAGCAGGGACAGCAGCGCCGCGCGCTTCAGCTCCGCCCGCGTGGGCATGCCGAACACGCCCTTCAGGCCGGTCCCGGCTTTCACTTGCCCGCCTCCGGCCCGCGCGGCTCGATCAGCTCGCGGCCCTCGCCCAGCAGGATCAGCCGCTCCTCGCTGTCGACCTTGACCAGAACCAGCCGGCGGGCCGGGTCCAGCACCAGGGTCTCGACCACCTGCATCCGGCGCTCGCCGCGCTCGGCGCTGAGCCGGGCCAGCAGCTGTGGCGCATAGCGACGCGCCGCCCAGGCGGCCAGACCGATGATGCCGAGGGTGAAGGCGAGGGCGAAGACGGCCCTGAGCAGGTCGAGGAAATTCATGCGAACGGGCCCCGCCGGAGACTGATTCCGACGCCGCAGATTTCGGCGATCATGGTTAACGTCGTGTTGAGATAACGCATCGTTAACCATGCAGACGGCATTTTCTGCCTATCGACCTTGGGCGATCCGCGCCCGGAGACCCGATGCCGTGGGCTTCACCGACCTTCCGCTGCTGAGCCAGATCAAGGGCCGCCTGTCATGGCTGGACCAGCGTCAGCGCGTCATCGCCGAGAACGTCGCCAACTCGGACACGCCCGGCTACGTCGGCCGCGATCTGAGCCAGCCGACGGACTTCGCCGCGGCCATGCGCGGCGGGGGCGGCAATCTGTCGATGACCCGCACCAGCGCCATGCACATCGCGCCCGCCGGACAGGCCGCGGCGCGCTTCGACACGGTCAAGGCGCCGGACTCCGAAACGACCCTCGATGGCAATGCCGTGGTGGTCGAGGAGCAGATGCTGAAGATGGCCGAGAGCCGCATGGCCTATGACGCCGCCATCGGCTTCTACCAGAAGTCCATGCAGATGCTCCGCATGGCCGCCCGCGCGCCCGGCCGCTGATCCTGACAGAGGAATGACCGATGCCTGATCCCGTCCCGCCCAGAAACAGCGCCATGGCCGTCGCGGCCAGCGCGCTCAAGGCGCAGCAGTCGCGCATGCGCGTCATCGC
>JAVHYH010000281.1 GCA_031119155.1 Brevundimonas sp. | reverse complement strand
GAAGCGTACTCATCCCTTCGCCGGCATGACCCGGATCAGGTTCGACGGGTCAGAGGAGAAACCTCAATCTCAGCCGCTCGATTGCGACCCCCCGGAGAACGGGGACAGCCTTACGCCGGGTGAAGGCGGATGACCAGAGGGCGGATTATTCCGGGAAGGCGACCAGCAGGCGGTCGAGCGCGGCCTCGATGCGGGTCCAGCCGGCGTCGTCCAGGGCCACGCCGCCGACGCCCGGGCGGGCGCCCGCCGACAGGGCCAGATGCTGGACGGCGGCGAGCAGGACGGCGTTGAGCGCGACGGGATCACCCTCGGGCGGGACGCGCAGGCGGGGCCGGCGCTCGCGCATCCAGCCCTGCAGCACGGCGGCGCGCTCGTCCTCGATGCGGTTGAGCAGGGGCGAGCTTTCGACCAGCGCCCAGGCCATCAGGCGCAGGGTCAGGGGACTGGCGCGCAGGGCGGCGACCCAGGCCGAGAGGCTGAGCCGGGCGAAGGCGCGCAGGCTTTCGGCCTCGGTCGCGGGCGTGGTGTTCAGGCTGGCGGTCAGGCCGGCGTGGGCGCGGGCGGCGATGCGGGTGACGACGCCGTCGGCGCCCTCGAAATAGCGATAGACCAGCTTGCGGTCGCAGCCCGCCTCGGCGGCCAGGGTCTGGACGTTCAGGCCGGGGAAGCCGTCGCGCAGCAGGATGCGCTCACCCGCCTCGACGATGGCGGCTTCGGTGGCGCTGCGGTCGCGCAGTCTGATTGGCGATTCGCCCATGCGGACAGCATCGCGCGTGTGCTCGATTCGGAGCAAGCGAGGGCGGTGAAGGGAGGGGCAGATAAGGTGCGGCCCCGGTCTGCGTCGGGGGGCGTAGCAGGGACCGGGGCCGCTTAATCGGACTCTGTCGAGCGCGCATCGCCGCAAGGTCCGATGCGATAACAGCGAATGCTCAGTTCGGTTCCGGACATAATACTCATTTTTTGAGGACGCCGTTCGCGGGTGTCATCCGGGCGGGTTAGACAGGGGTGAAACAAGGGAGTTCGACCCATGCATCTCGCCCGCTTTCCCCGTGTCCGACTGGCCCATCTGCCGACGCCGCTGGAGCCCTTGCCGAGGTTGTCGGAGGCGCTGGGCGTGGAGCTGTGGATCAAGCGCGACGACTGCACCGGGCTGGCCGGCGGGGGCAACAAGACCCGCAAGCTGGAGTTCCTGCTGGGCGAGGCCTTCGAGCAGGACGCCGACACGCTGGTGACGCAGGGCGCGGTGCAGTCGAACCATGTGCGGCAGACGGCGGCGGCCGCGGCGGCGCACGGGCTGAAGTGCGAGATCATCCTGGAGGAGCGGACCGGCTCGACCGCGACCGACTATGTCGACAACGGCAATGTGCTGCTGGACCGGCTGTTCGGGGCGCAGATCCGGCGCGTGCCGGGCGGGGCGGACATGGTCGCCGAGCTGGAGAAGACGGCGGCGGACGTGCGGGCGCGGGGCGGCAAGCCCTATGTCATTCCGGGCGGCGGCTCGAACGCCGTGGGTGCGCTGGGCTATGTCGATTGCGCGCGCGAGATCGTGGTCGGGGCCGATGATCTGGACATGCGGATCGACCGCATCGTGACGGCGACGGGCAGCGCCGGAACCCATGCCGGTCTGGTGGCCGGGCTGGCGGTGATGGGGTCGGACATTCCGGTGCTGGGCATCGGGGTGCGGGCGCCGAAAGCCAAGCAGGAGGAGAATGTCCTGAAGCTGGCCCGCGAGACGGCGGCCCTGCTGGGACGACCCGATGCGGTGACGCCGGAGATGGTGGTCGCCGACTGCGACTATGTGGGCGAAGGCTATGGGCTGGTGGACGCCGCGGTGATCGAGGCCCTGACGCTGGCGGCGCGGACGGACGGGATCGTGCTGGACCCGGTCTATACCGGCAAGGCGATGAAGGGGCTGATCGCCCTGGCCAGGGCGGGCCGGTTCGAGGGGGAGACGGTGGTGTTCCTGCACACCGGAGGAGCGCAGGGGCTGTTCGGGTATGAGAGCGAGATCGGAGGTTCGCTGTGAGGGATCGGACGGGAACGGCGGCGGTGGCCGCGGCGGCAGGGCTGATCCTGCTGGGCGGATGCGCGACGAACGCGGGCGGCGCCGGCGCCGGGGCGAACCGTGCGGAGGTGGAGCTGAGTTGCGCCGTCAACGCCGACGGCAGCCTGCGGGACTGTCGGGTCGAACGGGAAGATCCGGCGGGCGAAGGCTTCGGCGAGGCGGCCCTGCGCACCGCGCGACAGGCGAGGGTCCAGCCTCGCGACGGCGAACAGGCAGGGCCGGATTCGCGCATCCGCTGGACGACCCGGTTTGAACGGGCCCGGTGAGCGCGGCGTGAAGATTCTCGGCATTCTCGGCGGCATGGGGCCGGCGGCGACGACGGCCTTCATGGCGCGGGTGCAGGCGCTGACACCCGCCGCGCGGGATGAGGATCACCTGCGGATGCTGGTGGACCTGAACCCGCATGTGCCGAACCGGCATACGCAGCCGGAGGCGGCGGGGGAGACGCTGGGCGAGATGGCGGTGCGGTTGCGCGAGGCGGGGGCGCAGGTGCTGGCCATGCCGTGCAATACGGCCCACGCCCATGCGGAGGCGATCCGGGCAGCGGGACTGCCGTTCATCGACATGATCGGGGCGACGGTGGAGGCGGTGGGCAAGACCGGCGCGACGCGGATCGGGGTGCTGGCGACGCCGGGCGGGGAGGCGCTGTATGCGGACGCGCTGGCGAAGGCGGGGCTTCAGCTAGTGCGGCTGGAGGGCGCGGACCGCGAGGCCTTCATGACGGCGGTGTTCGCGGTGAAGGCCGGCGACGACGGCGAGGGGCCGAGGGGCGAGATGCGGCGGCTGGCGGCGGCGCTGGTCAGCGCGGGCGCGGGAGCGGTGATCGCGGGGTGCACGGAGGTGCCGCTGCTGCTGCGGGCGGGGGAGGTCAGCGTGCCGCTGGCGGACTCGGCGGAGGTGCTGGCGGCGGCGTGTGTGGAGCGGTGTCGCTGAGGCGGGATTATTCCTCGTCAGGCGACGGGGGCCACCAGGTTTCCATCAGGTTGATGAAGCGGTGACCGTTCGCCGAAATCATCTCCGGGTGCATGACGATGGGGCGTTCGCCCGTCGTCGGGATGATGCGCGTCTGGCGCCGGATGTCGTCTGTCCGGATTTTCGCCACCTCGGTCCACAGCAGGGTGCGGGAGCGGCCGAAGCGGGTGTAGGTCAGGCGCTCGCGGGTGACGCGCAGGGTAGGGGAGCCGGGGAAGCGCTGCCGGAAGACCAGCCAGCCGCCGAGGACGACGAAGGTCAGGAGCCCGGCCAGAAGGAGCGGCGAGAAGGCCGCCGGATGGGTCGCCATGCGGATGACGCCGACGACCAGCAGCAGGCTGAAGAAGAGGAACCCCCAAAGCTCCTTGAGCGACGGCGCGATCGGACGGAATTCCATGTCGGTCTGAAC
>JAVHYH010000280.1 GCA_031119155.1 Brevundimonas sp. | reverse complement strand
ACATCGCCGGCATCCAGAACGCGCGCGGCAACGTGCTGGGCATGATGCCCCACCCGGACCGCGCCTTCGAGGCCGAGCTGGGTTCGGCGGACGGCGCGACGCTGTTCCAGAGCATCTACAACGCCGCCTGAGGCGTCCTGAAGCCCTAGACGCCCCAGGCGTCTCCGCCGGCGCCGTAGGCGTCGATGGAGGTGAAGAGGGCCGAGACGAGGTCGCGCTCCTCGGCCGTCAGTTCGGGTTTCCAGACATCGAAGATCAGGATGGTGCGGTCCTGCCCGCTGTCATTGCGCGCCTCGTGCTCGATGGTGTCGTCAAAGGCCCATGCCTGACCTTCGCGCCACTCACGGACGTCATTGCCCACGCGGAAACGGCTGCCCGATGGCGCAATCAGCGGCAGGTGGCAGATCAGGCGGGTGTTGATCAGGCCGTGATGCGCAGGGATTCGCGCGCCCGCGCCCAACTTCGAGAACAGGATCGACGGCGTGCGGCCCGGCACCCGGCACAGGGGCAGGCCGTCCAGAGCCGCGAGGGTGCGGGGGCACCGGGCCGCCAGCGGCTGTTCGACACCGTCCTTCCACAGGAAGAGGGCGCTCCAGTCCGGATTGTCGACCATGCCGACCGTGTCGCCGTTGGGCCGGTCGGCGCGCTTCTCGACATAGGGACGGAACAACGCCGGCTCGGCCAGCAGGGCCTCCAGTTCAGTGCGGATATCGGCGGCGGCGGCCTCGACCTGCGCCAGCCAGGGCACGGTCTCGCGCGGCTGGAACTGGATCTGCGGCAGGCCGGGGAAGAGGTAGAACAGGGGCTGCTGCTGGTAGAGCTGCTTGCGCCCCGCCATCAGGTCGAGCGACAGGCTGAAGCGGTCGCTGGAGGTGGCCGGGTCGAAGCCGGAGCGGCCCAGGCTTTCGTTCAGATGGGCCTGAAAGCGATCCGCCTGGGTCCGGACGGACTCGCGCGCCCTTTGCAGATGCGGGAGCAGTTCCGGCGGAAGGCCCCGCCCGTCTCCCGCCACCCGAAGCGCGTTGGAATGGAAGGCCGCCGCCGCCCGCGCGTCGCCCAGCCCGTGCAGCGCATCCCCTTTCGAGATCAGGGCGCCGATGTCGCGCGGGTTGGATTGCAGACGATGTTCCGCCTCGGCCAGACGCCGACGAAACGTTTCCTGATCACTGATGCCCGCAATGCTCATGCGAGGATCGGAAGTCGTCGAACGCCGCCCGTCAAGCCGCAACCACCGCGAAACGGCGATCAGCCCTCCAGATCGTCCTTGATGTTGCGGACAGCCGGGTCGCCCGGCTCGTCGTCTTCATCAACGTCGGGCGTGGCGATGCCGCCCGGATCACGCTGGGCCTTGAGCTCGCGCTCGCCCAGGCCGAGGCCCTGTTCGCGGGCGCGGTCGGTTTCCACGAAATCGGTCTCGAAACGGGGTTTCTCTTCAGCCATCGGTCTTCTCCGCAGGTGTGGAAGGTGAACCGGTTCGAACCGGGGCGGTTCCGGTGAACCAAAGCCGTTCGCCGGACGTAACACCAACGACGCCAACGCCCCGGAGCCCCCATGTCCTCGATCGTTCGTCCGACCTCCGCCCAGATGACCCGTCGGCTGGTGGTTCTGGCCTGCGCCGTCTTCGCCGTCGTGATCGCCCAGGCGCAGATGCTGATGGGCTGGGGCCAGACGGCGGGAGAGTTTGCGGCGGACAGCGACGCGACGCTGAAGGTGGCCGGCTATGCCTTCTCCATCTGGGGCGTGATCTATCTGGGGCTGCTGATCTACGCCGTGCGGCAGGTGCTGCCCGCGACGGGGGAAAGCCCGTTGCTGAACCAGCTGGGCTGGCCGTCCGCCCTCGCCTTCCTCGGCATCGGCTGGTGGATCGTGGCGGCGGCTTTCGACTGGGAGATGGGCACGATCGCGCTGATCTTCAGCGCCCTGCTGGTGCTGCTGATTCCGCTGCTGCTGAACGCCCGCGAGATCCGAGCCCTGCCCCGCATGGCGCGGGAGCGGTGGATGGTGGTCTGGCCGCTGGCCCTGCTGGCCGGATGGCTGGGCATCGCCGCGCCGGTGAATGTGCTGACGGTGCTGACCGGGAACGGCGACCTGCCGACCGTGCTGGCGCTGACGGTCTGGGCGCTGATCGCCGTGGCGCTGGTGACGGTGAAGGCGCTGGCGGTGACCTGGGCGCTGCGCACACCCGCCTTCGCCCTGCCGATCGCCTGGGGTTTGCTTGCGGTGTTCGTGGCCGAGCTGGAGCGCAATCCGACGCTGGCCGTCGGCGCGGTGATCGCCTCGGGCGTGACGCTGGTGGGCGCGGTGATCCTGACCTTCCGCCTGAAGGCGCCGGTCGAACGCCCGGCCTAGTGGTCCTCGTCGATCTCGAAGACGCCTGATTCGCCGAACCCGACGCTGCCCACGCCCGCAGCCGAACCGGTCAGGCGCTGACGTCGGCTGGCCATCGCCAGTTCAGGCGCCGCGGCCTTCAGACGGGCGGCCTCTTCCGGGTCATTCGACAGGTCCATCTGCTGATGATCCGGGGTGATCTGGTCGCGGCTGTGCATCGGTGATCCTCGGTTTCTCGGATGTCGCCGGAATCAATGGGCCGAAGCCGTCGATGTTCCGCTCTGCACGGCTGACAGAACCGCCTTCTGTCGCTAGAAGGCGCGACCATGAGCGCTCCCGAAAAGACCATGGCCGAGCTGGCCGCCGAATACGGCCTGGCTCCGAACGAATATCAGGTCGTCCTCGACCGGCTGGGCCGCGAGCCCAACCATGTCGAACTGGGCGTCTTCTCGGTGATGTGGTCCGAGCACTGCTCGTACAAATCCTCGAAGATTCACCTCGGCAAATTCCCGACCAAGGGACCGCGGGTCATCTGCGGACCGGGCGAGAACGCCGGGGTCATCGACATTGATGACGGCGACGCCTGCATCTTCAAGATGGAGAGCCACAACCACCCGTCCTTCATCGAGCCCTATCAGGGCGCGGCGACGGGCGTGGGCGGCATCATGCGCGACGTCTTCACCATGGGCGCGCGCCCGGTGGCCCTGCTGAACGCCCTGCGCTTCGGCGACGTGGGCCATGAGAAGACGAAGCGTCTGGTCGCGGGCGTCGTCTCCGGCATCGGCGGCTATGGCAACTGCGTCGGCGTGCCGACCGTGGCGGGCGAGACGAATTTCCACGCCGGATACAACGGCAACATCCTGGTCAACGCGATGTGCGTGGGTCTGGCCAAGTCGGACGCCATCTTCTACTCGGCCGCGCCGGCGGCAGGCCTGTCGGTCGTTTACTTCGGCTCGAAGACCGGCCGCGACGGCATCCACGGCGCGACCATGTCGTCGGCGGAGTTCGATGATGAGTCGGAGTCGAAGCGCCCGACCGTTCAGGTCGGTGATCCGTTCGCCGAGAAGCTGCTGATCGAGGCGACGCTGGAGCTGATGGCCTCGGGCGCCGTCGCCGCCATTCAGGACATGGGCGCCG
>JAVHYH010000279.1 GCA_031119155.1 Brevundimonas sp. | reverse complement strand
TCGAGGCCGAGGGCTTCGAACGCTTCCTGCACAAGCGTTTCCCCGGCACCAAGCGTTTCGGTCTGGACGGCGGCGAGGCCATGGTCCCGGCGCTGGAACAGGTCATCAAGCGCGGCGGCAACCTCGGCGTCGACGAAATCGTCTTCGGCATGGCCCACCGCGGCCGCCTGAACACGCTCGCCGCCGTGATGGGCAAGCCCTATCGCGCCATCTTCCACGAGTTCCAGGGCGGTTCGACCGTCCCGTCGGACATCGAGGGTTCGGGCGACGTCAAATACCACATGGGCGCCTCGTCGGACCGTGAGTTCGACGGCAACACCGTCCACCTGTCGCTGACCGCCAACCCGTCGCACCTCGAGATCGTCAACCCGGTCGTGCTGGGCAAGTCGCGCGCCAAGCAGGCCTTCGACATCCGTGAAGCCAACGCCGGCAAGCCGGAAGAAGAGTGGGCGCTGGACCGGTCCAAGGTCATCCCGCTGCTGATCCACGGCGACGCGGCCTTCGCCGGCCAGGGCGTGGTGGCCGAATGCTTCGCCCTGATGGGGCTGAAGGGCTACCGCACCGGCGGCACCCTGCATTTCGTCATCAACAACCAGATCGGCTTCACCACCAGCCCGCGCAACTCGCGCTCATCGCCCTATCCGTCGGATGTGGCGCTGATGGTGCAGGCCCCGATCTTCCACGTGAACGGCGACGATCCCGAAGCGGTCGTCTTCGCCGCCAAGGTGGCCACCGAGTTCCGGCAGAAGTTCCACAAGGACGTGGTGGTGGACATGTTCTGCTACCGCCGCTTCGGCCACAACGAAGGCGACGATCCGACCTTCACCCAGCCGCTGATGTACTCGAAGATCCGCGCCCTGCCGTCGACGCGCGAAATCTACGCCGCCCGTCTGGTGGCCGAGGGCGTGCTGACGCAGGCCGAGGTCGACGCCGAGGTCGCGCGTTTCGAGGCCTTCCTCGACGCCGAGTTCGACGCCGGCAAGGCGTTCGAGGCCAAGAAGGCCGACTGGCTGGACGGCCAGTGGACCGGCATCGGTCTGGCCGAAGGTGAAGAGCGTCGTGGCGAGACCGCCGTGCCCGCCGCCAAGCTGGCCGATCTGGGCCACCGCCTGACGACCATCCCGAACGCCGTGGACATCCACAAGACGCTGAAGCGCGTCATCGACGGCCGTCGCGAGATGATCACGACCGGCCAGAACCTCGACTGGGCCACTGCCGAGAGCCTGGCCTTCGGTTCGCTGCTGGAAGAGGGTTTCCCGG
The DNA here is from genome assembly GCA_031119155.1 of Brevundimonas sp. Classification (GTDB taxonomy): domain Bacteria; phylum Pseudomonadota; class Alphaproteobacteria; order Caulobacterales; family Caulobacteraceae; genus Brevundimonas. The sequence continues at coordinate 2,212 of JAVHYH010000279.1, read as the reverse complement.
TCCGCCTGTCGGGTCAGGATTCGGTGCGCGGCACCTTCTCGCAGCGCCACTCGGGCATCGTCGATCAGACGACCGAGAAGCGCTACACCCCGCTGAACAACCTGTCGGACAAGCAGTCCCACTTCGAGGTCATCGACTCGGCCCTGTCGGAAGAGGCGGTGCTGGGCTTCGAGTACGGCTACTCGCTGGCCGACCCGAACACCCTGGTCATGTGGGAAGGCCAGTTCGGCGACTTCGTGAACGGCGCCCAGGTGGTGATCGACCAGTTCATCACCTCCGGCGAACGCAAATGGCTGCGCATGAGCGGCCTGACCATGCTGCTGCCGCACGGCTACGAAGGTCAGGGGCCCGAGCACTCGTCGGCCCGTCTGGAGCGCTTCCTGCAGGCCTGCGCCGAGGACAACATCCAGGTCGCCAACTGCACGACCCCGGCCAACTATTTCCACATCCTGCGTCGCCAGATGCACCGGCCGTTCCGCAAGCCGCTGATCATCATGACGCCGAAGTCGCTGCTGCGTCACAAGAAGGCGGTGTCCAGCATCGCCGACCTGGCCGAGGGCAGCTCCTTCCACCGCGTGCTGCACGACGACGCCCAGACCCGTCCGGACGTCGCCGGCATCAAGATCAAGGCGGACAAGGACATCCGCCGCGTGATCCTGTGCTCGGGCAAGGTCTATTACGACCTGCTGGAGCGCCGCGAGAAGGACGCCAAGGACGGCAAGCCGGTGGACGACGTCTACATCCTGCGTCTGGAACAGTTCTATCCGTGGCCGATGAAGTCGCTGCTGACCGAACTGGCGCGCTTCCCGACCGCTGAGCTGGTCTGGTGCCAGGAAGAGCCGAAGAACATGGGCGGCTGGACCTTCGTCGATCCGTGGATCGAGCTGACGCTCGAGAAGCTGGGCGTGAAGGCCAAGCGCGCCCGCTACGTCGGCCGTCCGGCGTCCGCCTCGACGGCGGCGGGTCTGATGAGCCGCCACCTGAAGGAACTCGACGCCTTCCTGACCGACGCCTTCGCCTGAGACTAAAGTCCCGGCGACAGGTTCCCCTGTCGCCGGGATAATGACTAGATAACTGACCGCACAGATAGAGACCCGGACCCGACCATGGCCGACATCCTCACCCCCGCCCTCGGCGAATCCGTCACCGAAGCCACCATCGGCAAGTGGACGAAGAAGGCCGGCGATCCGGTGAAGAAGGACGAGGTCCTGGTCGAGCTGGAGACCGACAAGGTTTCGCTCGAGGTCGTGTCGCCGTCGGACGGCGTGCTGGCCGAGATCAAGTTCGCCGAAGGCGACACCGTGACCCCGAACGCCGTGCTCGGTGTCGTGTCGGAAGGCGGCGCCGCTGCCGCCCCGGCCGCTCCGAAGACTGACGCCGCTCCCGCCGCTGCTGCGCCGGCTCCGGCTGCCGCCTCGGGTGGAGACGCCGTGTCGATCAACGTCCCGACCATGGGCGAAAGCGTCGCTGAGGGTTCGGTCGGAACCTGGCTGAAGAAGTCGGGCGACACCGTCGCCAAGGACGAACTGCTGGTCGAGATCGAAACCGACAAGGTCGCCGTGGAAGTCTCGGCTCCGGCCGCGGGCGTCCTCACCATTCTGGTCGATGCCGGTTCGACCGTGACCCCGAACCAGCAACTGGGCAGCATCGCCGCTTCGGGCGCCGCCGCCGCTGCTCCGGCTCCGGCCGCCGCTCCGGCCAACACCGGTTCGGCCCAGGTGTCGTCTGACGCCCCGCACCTGTCGCCGGCCGTCCAGCGCGTGGTGACCGAGAACAACCTCGATCCGAAGGCCATCGCCGCGACCGGTCCGAAGGGCAACATCACCAAGGGTGACGCCCTGGCCGCCATCGGTTCGGCCGCCCCGGCCGCCGCCCCGGCTCCGGCTGCTGCGCCTGCCGCCCCGCGCGCCGACCAGCCGCGCGAGGAGCGGGTGAAGATGACGCGCCTGCGTCAGACCATCGCCCGCCGCCTGAAGGAATCGCAGAACACCGCCGCCCAGCTGACCACCTTCAACGAGGTGGACATGACCAACGTCATGGCCCTGCGCGCCCAGTACAAGGACGTGTTCGAGAAGCGCCACGGCGTGAAGCTGGGCTTCATGTCCTTCTTCACCAAGGCCGTCGTTCAGGCCCTTCACGAAATCCCGGCGGTCAACGCCGAGATCGACGGCACCGACATCATCTACAAGAACCACTACGACATCGGCGTCGC
>JAVHYH010000278.1 GCA_031119155.1 Brevundimonas sp. | reverse complement strand
GGGCGCGGCGCATGTTGCGACGCGAGGGCGATACTTTGCGCTTCGGAACGGCCATGTCCGTCTCAATCTTCTGGTCGGGCGCCGGTAAGGGCGCGAAAACAATAGCGGCGGCCCGTCAGAGCCGCCTTGCGAGGGCGGGCTTATGCATGAACCCGCGGGCGATTTCAAGGCGCTTGCGGTGAGAGACTCAGCGAAGCGTCTTCTCCATCACGACGAAGCTCAGATCCTCCCGCTTCGGCAGGCCGAAACGGGCGTCTCCATAAGGAAACGGCAGGGTATCGCCGGTGGCGACGTAACCGAGACGCTCATACCAGGCGATCAGGGTGTCGCGTTGGGGGATGACCGAGATCCGGACCCTCCGCGCGCCGAATCGGTCCGCCATCGTCTGCTCGCCGAGCGCGACCAGTCGACGCCCCAGCCCGGCGTTCTGCAGGGTCGGACTGACCGACAGCATGCCGAAATAGCCGATCCCCTCCCCGCGCCGCGCGATCAGGATGCAGCCGACCAGCGCCTCGCCGTCCCAGGCGGTCAGCATCCCCTGCTCCGTGTCGGACAGAATGGAGGCCAGATCCTCGGCATCGGTGCGCTGGCCGTCCAGCAGGTCGGCCTCGGTCGTCCAGCCCGCGCGCGAGGCCTCGCCGCGATAGGCGCTCTCCACCAGCGCATGCAGGTGCGGAATGTCGGCGGGCGTCGCGTCCCGGATCACCAGCTCAGCCACGGGTCGCCATCTCCGCCACCGCCTCGCCGATGGCCAGCGAACTGGTCAGGCCGGGGCTCTCGATGCCGAACAGCGCCACCAGCCCGTCGATGCCGTGATCCTCGCGTCCGCGCAGCTGGAAGTCCGGCTGCGGCTCGCCCTTGCCATGCAGCTTGGGCCGGATGCCGGCGTAGTCGGGCGTCAGCGCGCCCTCCGGCAAGCCGGGCCAGAAGCGGCGAATGTAGTGTTCGAACTCCGCCGCCTTGTCGGGATCGACCGAATAGTCCTCGGTCTCGACATAGACGAGGTCCGGCCCGAACACCGCCTGCCCGCCCAGATCCTTGCGATAGTGGGTGCCCAGCGCGCCGGGGATGGGCGGCGGATAGATCAGCCGCTCGAACGGCGCCTTGCCGGTCAGGCGGAAATAGACGCCCTTGCCGAAATGCCGCGCGGGAATGCCGTCCGCCGGATAACACTCGATGCGGGAGGCCACATCCTGCGCGCCCAGTCCCGGCGCGGTGACCAGCAGGCCCGAGGTCAGGGTCGCCCCGCCCTCCCCGCCGGCGGTGATGCTGAACCCGCCGCCCGGAAGAGGCTCGGCCCGTTCGAACGGCGTGGACAGGACCACCGAGCCGCCCGCGTCCTCGATCTCGCCCTGCAGGGCCAGCATGTAGTCGTGGCTGGCAAACAGACCGCTCTCGGGCGACAGGATGGCCGCGTGGGCGTTCAGCCCCGGCTCCATCGCCCGCGCCTGCGTCCCGGTCAGATGCTCCAGCCCCTCGACGCCGTTGGCGCTGGCCTGCTGGAAGATGGCCTCGATCCGCTCGACCTCGGCCTCCTCTGTCGCCACGACCAGCTTGCCGCATTTGCGGTAGTCGACCTTGTGGCTCTCAAGGAAGGTGTAGAGCGCGCGCCGCCCCTCGACGCAGAATTTCGCCTTAAGCGACCCGGTCGGATAGTAGAGCCCGCCGTGGATGACCTCGCTGTTGCGCGACGACACCCCCTGCCCGATGTGCGCTTCCTTCTCAAGCACCAGCACCGTCAGGCCGCGCTTCGCCAGCGCCCGCCCGCACGCCAGACCGACCGCGCCGGCCCCCACCACCGTCGCGTCGAAGTCGAAGCTCATGCCCTGGATCCGTACCGACGCGCCGCCTCGGCCTCGAAACTGCTCATCAGGGCCGAGACCGCGCGGTCAAAATTCGCCTGCAGCATGCCGTTCAGCAGCGGATTGGAAAAGGCGAAGTCGATCATGAACTCGACCCGCGTTCCCTTGGGATCGGGGAAGAACTGCCAACGGTTCTTCAGATGCCGGAACGGGCCGCGCAGCAGGCCGACCTCGACCAGCGGCGCATTGCGGTCATGCCGGACCCAGGTCGAGAACCGTTCGGTCAGGAAGGAGAAGCCCACCGAGGCCTCGGCATCCAGCACCGTCACCCCCGGACGCTCCTCGCGAAGGTTCCAGGTCCGCATCCCGGTGACCCATTTCACGAACACCGGATAGGCCTTCACATCCGCCACCAGCTCGGCCAGCTGATCCGGTTGATAGGGCAGGATTTTCGTGACGCGGTGAACGGCCAAGCGGGGCTCAGCGCCCCGCCGAGGACGGGCTTTGGGCCAGACGCGCCGCCTTCAGGCGCGCGAAGTCGTCGCCGGCGTGGTGCGAGCTGCGGGTCAGCGGGCTGGCCGACACCATCAGGAAGCCCTTGGCGCGCGCGATGGCCTCATAGGCCTTGAACTCTTCCGGCGTGACGAAGCGCTCGATGGCCGCATGCTTGCGGGTCGGCTGCAGGTACTGGCCGATGGTGATGAAGTCGACGCCGGCGGACCGCATGTCGTCCATCACCTGCATGACCTCTTCCTTGGTCTCGCCCAGGCCGACCATGATGCCGGACTTGGTGAACTGGTTGGGGTCGCGCTCCTTGACCATCTGCAGCAGGCGCAGGCTGTGGAAGTAGCGGGCGCCCGGCCGGATCTTCAGATACAGGCGCGGAACGGTCTCGAGGTTGTGATTGAAGACGTCGGGCCTGGCGTCGATCATCACCGCCGCCGCCCCGTCCTTGCGCAGGAAGTCGGGCGTCAGGATCTCGATGGTGGTGCCGGGCGCCTGCAGGCGGATCTGACGCACCACTTCCGCGAAGTGGGCGGCGCCGCCGTCGGACACATCGTCACGGTCCACCGAGGTGATGACGACGTGGTTCAGGCCCATCTGCGACACGGCCAGACCGACCTTGCCCGGCTCTTCCGGGTCCAGCGGCTGGGGCAGACCGGTCTTCACATTGCAGAAGGCGCAGGCCCGCGTGCAGGTGTCGCCCATGATCATCAGGGTGGCGTGCTTCTGGCTCCAGCACTCGCCGATGTTCGGGCAGGCCGCTTCCTCGCAAACCGTGACCAGTCCCTTGGAGCGGACGATCTCCTTGGTGGCGTTGTACTGGCCCGATCCGGGCGCCTTGACCCTCAGCCAGTCCGGCTTTTTCAGCACCGCGCTTTCCGGGCGGTTCTGCTTTTCCGGGTGACGCAACTCGGCGGGCGTCTTCTTCAGCGTGTCGATCAGGGTGACCAAGGCGGGGGCTCGGGCTCCAGAGGCGTGAAGGCGGTATGTCGTCTTTCCGTGCGGCGAAGGCAAGGCGCGAGGGAACCTCACGCAAGGTAACGCATCTTTTCATTCAGGAGCGACGCCTCTAGGTTCCCCCGCTCAAGACGAGGGTGTGCCGAACACCCCGAAGGAGGACAGGCTTGGCTGCGGACCATTATTCCAGATCGCTCGATCCGGCCCTCTACGA